>DATMCA010001222.1:0-23833 GCA_035559015.1 Umezawaea sp.
GTGGTGGTGCTCCTGCTGGGAGTCTTCGCGGTGGTGGTGTCGGTCGTGCTCGACGGTTCCGGGAAACACGATGGGATCTCGTCGAATTCCACTTCCAGCGGAATTCCGCCCACGTCGGGAATCGTGCCGGAATCGGCGGAACCGGAATCCCCGACCTCCACGAAGAACACCACCGCGTCGCCGAAGTACAAGGTGGACGGCCCGGTGCGCACGGGGGAGGTGGAACTCAGCTCGCAGACCTCGTACGACCTCGACCTCGACCGGCAGGCCTTCTCCGACGAGGGCGGCGACGTGGTCCTGGACTGCTGCGCGCTCAACGTGTTCTCCGATGCCGGGATGAGCTTCCCCCGCGGCGACCAGCCCGCGGACTGCCTGGGGCAGCCCACGCGGCAGAACGTGGTCGTGGAGGACCTCCGCGAGCACCCGACGTTGTGCGTGATCACCGACCGGGGTGGCTTGGCCACGGTGCACGCGACGCTCGTGTCGGCGCCGCTGGAGACCTTCCAGCGGGTGAAGATCACGTTCGAGCTGTGGACCGTCTCCAGGTGAGCAGACGTTTCCTAGATGAGGAACCGGTACGCCGTCGTGCCCGGCGCGACGTGCTGGATCTTCAGCGGGCTGGCCTTCATCCGGGCCCACAGCGGGTCGTAGTCCTCGCGGCTGCCGATCTCCACACCGCACAGGGCCGCGCCGGTTTCGCGGTTGTCGCGCTTCACGTACTCGAACAGCACGATGTCGTCGTCCGGGCCCAGGACCTCGTCCAGGAAGCGGCGCAGGGCGCCCGGCTCCTGCGGGAACTCGACCAGGAAGTAGTGCTTGAGGCCGCGGTGGACCAGCGAGCGCTCGACGACCTCGGCGTAGCGGCTGACGTCGTTGTTGCCGCCCGAGAGCAGGCAGACGACGGTCTGGCCGGGCTCGACCACGACGGACTCGGCGAGCGCCGCCGACGCCATCGCGCCCGCGGGCTCGGCGATGATGCCGTCCACCTGGTACAGGTCGAGCATCTCGGTGCAGATCTGGCCCTCCGAGACCGTGACCAGCTCGGCACCCGAGGACCGGACCAGCGGGAAGCTCGCGTCGCCGACGCGGCGCACGGCGGCGCCGTCCACGAAGGTGTCCACCTCGGGGAGCCTGACCGGGCCGCCCGCGGCCAGCGCGGCGATCATGCTGGCGGCGCCCGCCGGTTCCACGCCCACCACGCGGGTGGTCGGGTGCTGTTCGGCCAGCCACGTGCCCAGGCCCGCGAGCAGGCCACCGCCGCCGACCGGGACGACGACCACGTCGGGGGCCTCGCCGAGCTGGGCGAGGATCTCCTGGCCGACGGTGCCCTGGCCGGTGATCGTGCGGAGGTCGTCGAACGCGGGGACGACGGTGGCGCCGGTCTTCGCGGCGTACTCGGCCGCGGCGGTGGCCGCGTCGTCGTAGGTGTCGCCCTCCACGACCAGGTCGACCACGTCGCCACCGAGGGAGGCGATGCGCTGGCGCTTCTGCCTCGGGGTGGTGCTGGGGACGTAGACCCGGCCGCGGACGCCCAGGCGTCCGCAGGCGTACGCGACGCCCTGGCCGTGGTTGCCCGCGCTCGCGCAGACGGCGCCCGCTTCGCGCTCCGCGGTGTCGAGCTGGGCCAGGAGGTTGTAGGCGCCGCGGAGCTTGTAGGAGCGGCCCACCTGGAGGTCCTCGCGCTTGAGCCACACGTCCGCGCCGGTCGCGGTGGAGAGGCGGTCGTTGCGCTGGAGCGGGGTCGTCAAGGCGACGCCCTGCAGCCTGGCGGCGGCCGCGGACACGTCATCTGCGAAGGACATGTTCCGGGATTGTCCTCCGCCCGGCTCACCGTGCACGAACTAGGGCGGCGAATAGGCTCGGGGGCATGAGTTCACCCGCCACGAAGGCCACGACGTTGCTCGACCTGCACTACGCCCCCGCCCTGTTGAAGGTGGTGAACGTGTGGGACGTGATCGGCGCGAAGGTCGTCGCCGACGTCGAGGGGACCACGGCGCTGGCCACCGCCAGCCACTCGATCGCCGCCTCCTACGGCTACGAGGACGGCGAGAACATCCCCGTCGACCTGATGATCGAAGCTGTCGGGCGGATCGCGGCGGCCGTCGAGCTGCCCGTGACGGCCGACCTGGAGGCCGGGTACGGCGACGCCGGGGAGACGGTGCGCAAGGCGATCGGCGTCGGGATCGTCGGGGCGAACATCGAGGACCAGATGAAGCCGCTGGACGAGGCGGTGGCGGCCGTGTCGGCCGTGGTGAAGGCGGCCGGGGCCGAGGGCGTGCCGTCCTTCGTGCTCAACGCGCGGACGGACGCGTTCGTGCGGGGCCGCGACCGGGATCCGGCCGACGTGCTGGCCGACGCCGTGGAGCGCGGCAAGGCGTACTTGGACGCCGGGGCGCCGGTGGTGTTCGTGCCGGGGCCGTTGGACGAGGCCGCCGTGTCCACGCTGGTGGAGGCCTTCGGGCCGCAGCGGCTGACGGTGATCGGGGCTCCGGGGAGCCTGCCGCTGGCGCGCTTGGAGGAGCTGGGCGTGGCCAGGGTCTCCTACGGGCCGTTCAGCCAGCAGGTGGCGCTGACCGCGTTGCAGGACCTGGCGATCGACGTGGTCGCCGGTGGCGGGCTGCCGGAGGGCACCCGGCGCCTGAACTGACGGTTCCGCGTGGTCCGGGCGCGTCCGCCCGGACCACGTGTCACCCGTTCGAGGCGGTGCCGATACGGTCGGGCGGGTGTCCGACAACGGTCTGGGGAGTTCCGCCTTGAGGTGTCGCGTCGTCGTTCAGGCCGCAGTCGTCCTTGTGGTCGCGGCCGGGTGCGGGGACTCGTCGCCGACCGCGACTCCCACGTCCGGCAGCGCCGCGTCGAGCAGCGCCGCGTCCTCCTCCAGCGCGGCGTCCTCCTCCGGTTCAGCTCCGTCGAGCGCCGCCACGCCGCCACCGTCGTCCGCCGCGGCGCCGGGGACGACCGGGACGACCGGGACGACGGGCCAGGCACCCACGGCGCCGGTCCCTCCCGCACCCCAGCCACCGGCGCCCCAGCCGCCCGCGGACAAGGGAACCCTGTTCCTCCAGGCCCTGACGGCGGCGGGCGTGCCCACCAGCACGAGCGGAGCCGCCGAGATCGAGACCGCGCGGAACGCGTGCGCGGCACTGGCGGCGGGGACACCTCGGGTGAAGGTGGTCGACGACATCGCGCTGCGGGGCGGGTTGATGACCGAGGAGCAGGTCGACGCGCTGGTGACCGCCGCGGAGACCACCTACTGCTGATCGAGGGCAGTGGTTGTCCCGCAACGGTTCTAGTCTCGTCGCCATGACGAGCGAACACACCATCCTGGTCACCGGCGCGACGGGAACGGTCGGCGTGCACCTGGTCGAGCAGCTGCTGGCCGCCGGTCACCGGGTCCGAGCGCTTTCCCGGGAGCCCCAGAGCGCCTGCCTGCCCGAGGACGTCGACGTGGTCCGGGGTGACCTCGGCGACGTGGACAGCCTCGTCGGCGTCTTCGACGACGTCACCGCGGCGCACCTGATCACCTTCGACGGCAGCGAATTCGAGCCGCTGACCACCGGGCCGGAGATCGTGGCCCTGGCGGAGAAGGCCGGAGTGCGGCGGATGACGGTCGTGGGGGACGACGAGGAGCCGAGTCCGATGGAGGTCGCGATCGAGGCGAGCGGGCTGGAGCGGGTGTTCCTGGCACCGGGCGAGTTCATGACCGACACCCTCGGATGGGCGGCTCGCATCAAAGCGGAAGGCGTGGTGCGGGAAGGGTTTCCGGACGTGCCGAGCTCCCCGGTGCACGAGGCGGACATCGCGGCGGTCGCCGTCGTCGGACTGACCGGCGCGGGCCACGGGCGCACCCACCGGATCACCGGGCCCGAGTCGCTGACGCCCCGTCAGCGGGTGCGGATCATCGCCGACGTGCTCGGCCGCGAGGTGGACCTCGTGGAGTTGAGCCGGGACGACGTGGTGGCCGGGTGGCGGAGGCGCGGGTACACCGAGGATGCCGTGAAGTTCCTCCTCCGCGTGCGCACCGACCCGCCGGAGGCGGGATACCGCGTGCTGCCCACGGTCGAGGAGGTCACCGGTGTGCCCGCGCGGACGTTCGCGCAGTGGGTGCGCGAGCACGCCGAGGACTTCCGGTAGATCAGTCCGGAATGGACCTTTGAGCCAGCCTGAGCTTGTCGCACAGGCGTTGCAGGGTGCGCAGTTCCTCGTCGTCCAGGGCCGGGCCGACGTAGCGGCGGATGCTCGCGGTGTGGCGCCTGCCCACGGTCCGCTGCATGGCCGCGCCGGCCTCGGTCAGCGCGACCACCGTGCCGCGGCCGTCGGTGCGGTCCGGTTCGCGGGTCACCAGGCCGGCGGTCTCCATCCGCTCCACCATCCTGCTCAGCGACGGCTGGCTGAGCAGGACCTCCCGGTTGAGGTCGCGCAGCCGGGCCCGGTGGTCCGGGCACCGGCTCAGCGTGAACAGCACGTCGTACTCGCGCAGGCTGATGGGGTCCCAGACGTCGTCGGCCGCGAACCGCCGCAGGAGCGCGGACTGCGCTCGGAAGAGCGCCTCCCACGACTCCGCGGCGAGTTCGGTGCGGCTGGGGTCAGGCGACGGGGGCGGCGTCACGGGCCAGCAACCTGGACGAGTGAGTGGGCGGGTCGGACGGGACGTCCGCGGGCCTGCGGGCGTCGAACTCGCGGCGCAGCTCCGGGGCGATCTCGCCGAGCATGTCGAGCTGCTCCAGCACGACCTTGAGCGGCAGGCCCGCGTGGTCCAGCAGGAAGAGCTGGCGCTGGTAGTCGCCGAAGAACTCCTGGAAGGTCAACGTCTTCTCGATGACCTCCTGCGGGCTGCCGACCGTCAGCGGCGTCTGCGCGGTGAAGTCCTCGAGGGACGGTCCGTGGCCGTAGACCGGCGCGTTGTCGAAGTACGGGCGGAACTCGCGGACGGCGTCCTGGGAGTTGCGGCGCATGAACACCTGGCCGCCCAGACCGACGATCGCCTGAGCCGCCGTGCCGTGGCCGTAGTGCTCGAAGCGCTCGCGGTACAGGTTGATCAGCCGGATGTAGTGCTCCTTCGGCCAGAAGATGTTGTTGGCGAAGAACCCGTCGGCGAAGTAGGCGGCGATCTCGGCGATCTCCGGGCTGCGGATGGAGCCGTGCCACACGAACGGCGGCAGGTCGTCCAGCGGGCGCGGGGTGGAGGTGAAGCCCTGCAACGGGGTGCGGAACTTGCCCTCCCAGTCCACGACCTCGTTGTCCCACAGGGCGCGCAGCAACTGGTAGTTCTCGACCGTGAGGGCCATGCCGTCCTGGATGGACTTGCCGAACCACGGGTACACGGGTGCCGTGTTGCCACGGCCGAGCATGAGGTCGATGCGGCCGTCGGCGAGGTGCTGGAGCATCGCGTAGTCCTCGGCGATCTTCACCGGGTCGTTCGTGGTGATCAGCGTCGTCGACGTGGAGAGGATGAGCCGTTCGGTGCGGGCCGCGATGTGGCCGAGCAGCGTCGTCGGCGACGACGGCACGAACGGCTTGTTGTGGTGCTCACCGGTGGCGAAGACGTCCAGGCCGACCTGCTCGGCGTGCTCGGCGATCCTGACCATCGCCTTGATCCGCTCGTGCTCGGTGACCGTGGTGCCGGTGGTGGGGTCCGGGGTGACGTCCCCGACCGTGAAGACGCCGATCTGCATGGTGCCTCTTCCAAAGTCGATGCGTTTGCATGAACATTGGTGTCAACACCAGGCAGACCGGCGTCTATTCCCGAGGGGTCGAGCTATCCCGCGGGGACCACGCCGATGGCGTCGGCCACCTTCGTCGTCACGGAGACGCTGCCGGTCACGGTGCCCGCCTTGATCCACGGGGTGTCCGGCTGCTCCTTCGCGACGGTCTGCTCGCCGATCACCTCGCCCTTCTCCGGGTCCACGATCAGGTCGCGGCGCTCGGAGTCGCTGTCCAGGCCGAGCGCGATGCCCTTGCGCCCGTCCGGGGTGCTCGCCTCCTCGACGACCTTCACGCCGTCGATCTTCGCCATCGCGCGCAGGAACGGTCCGCGCAGGTCGGCGGGCATGATCCCGGAGGTCAGGAACTGGATGCCGAAGTGGAACATCGTGCTCGGGGCCGATCCGCGCTGGGCGGTGTAGTCCCGGAGCCACGTCAGCAGCTGGTCGGGGTCGCGGGGGAGGTCCTGGTAGAACGCGGGCTGCCCGAAGTCGGTCGTGTCGCCGCACACCTTCTTGGGCTTGGCCTTCGGGAAGAAGTCGCCGCACGGGCCGCGCCTCTCGCCCGTGTCGGTGTCCACCGGCTGGTACGCGGGCACCTCGGACGCGGGCATGGAGCTGCCGATCAGCTTCGCGTCACCGGCGACGCGCTTCTCCAACCACTCCAGCGTCTCGTCCTCGGGGATCCAGGTCTGGTAGGTGACGTCGGCGAGGTAGGTGTAGCCGTTCGGGGCGCTGACGACGTCCTGCGGGGTCCCGGTCTGGAATCCGCGCAGGTAGGAACCTCTCACCTCGATGTACCGGTACTGGCCCGGCTTCAGCTCCGGGTCCTTCGCGGTGATCTTGTCGGCGGTGTCGTTCAGCACCTGGGAGGCCGAGAGGAGCGACACGTCGCGCTTGGGGGGCTGCTGCGAGGTGGTCGGCTGGGCCGACTGCGCCGCGGGCTGCCGCTCCGGTGCCCCACCGCTCCCGCCGAAGGCGACGGCGCCTCCCACGATCGCGACCGCCGCGGCCGCGACGCCGACGACCAGGCCGCGCCTGCGGAAGGGCGACTTCGCCGGAAAGGAGGCGGGGGCGCTCGCCGAGGACGCCTCGGCCATCAGCCTCTCGCGGGCGTCGTCGAGCGAGCGGTCGGACATGCGTGCCTCCAGGTGCAACGAGGCGAGCGCCTCGTCCAGTTCGCGGTCGGGGTCGTGGTCGCCGCGCTCAGTCATCGCGGTTCTCCTCGTCGGTGGGGCTGAGGTGTGCTCGGAGCTTCTGGCGCACCCGGTGCAACCGGGACCGGACGGTGCTGGCGGGCACACCGAGGGCCGCGGCGACCTCGATCGGTTCGAGCCCGGCCCACGACGTCAGCAGCAGCACGTCGCGTTCCTGCTCGTTCAACGAGGCCAGGCCGTCGGCCAGGACCCTGGTGTGCCGCTGGGCGTCCAGCCGGTCGACGGTCTGCGCGTCGTGGTCGACCCCCGCCTCGCGGAGGGCGTGCACGCGGGCGGAGGCCCGGTAGCCGCGGATCTCCGTGCGGACGTGGTTGCGCGCCAGGTTGGTGGCGATCCCGTACAGCCAGCCCCGGATGGGGGCCTGCGCGGGGTCGTAGCTGGCGCGTCTGCGGAGGGCGACCAGGAACGTCTCGGCGACCAGGTCGTCCGCGATGTCGACGCCGACCCGGCCCGCCAGGTACCCGTGCAGCGCTCGGGCGTGCGTGTCGAACAGCCTGGCGAACGCGGCGGCCGGCTCCGCGTTCGCCAGGTCGGGACGTGTGTCGTCGACGTCCGGAGCGCGCTGCGCTTGCTCTGCTCTGCGTTCCTCGATCCGGTTCACGCTAGTTCTTGTCCGGGAACGCCGCAGGCGTCCCCGGACGGGCCGACTATGTGACCGGGGTCACTTCGTGAGCGTGTTCCAGAGGAACGTGTACGTGAGGGCCCACATGAACGCCGATTGCTCGTTGTCCGCCGCGGCGCCGTGGCCGCCCTCGATGTTCTCGTGGTAGGGCACGTCGTAGCCCAGGTCGTGCAGCTTGGCGACCATCTTGCGCGCGTGGCCGGGGTGGACCCGGTCGTCGCGGGTGGACGTCATGAACAGCGTCGGCGGGTACGGCCGGTCCGCGGCGGCGTTCTGGTAGGGCGAGTACTCCTTGATGAACTCCCAGTCGCCCGGCTCGTCGGGGTCGCCGTACTCGGCCATCCAGGACGCGCCCGCGAGCAGCAGGTGGTAGCGCTTCATGTCCAGCAGCGGCACCTGGCACACGATCGCGCCGAACAGCTCGGGGTAGCGGGTGAGCATCACGCCCACGAGCAGACCGCCGTTGCTGCCGCCGCGGATACCGAGGCGCTCCGGGGTGGTGATGCCGCGCGCGACCAGGTCGCGGGCCACGGCGGCGCAGTCCTCGTACGCGCGGGGCCGGTTCTCCCGCAGCGCGGACTGGTGCCACTCGGGCCCGTACTCGCCGCCGCCGCGCAGGTTCGCGACCACGTACGTGCCGCCGCGCGACAGCCAGCCCAGCCCCGCGGTGGCGTTGTAGCCGGGCCTCAGCGACACCTCGAACCCGCCGTAGGCGTTCAGCAGCGTGGGCCCGGTCGACCCGCCGGGAGGGGTGACGACGAAGTACGGCACCTCCGTGCCGTCGTCGGAGGTGGCGAAGTGCTGCGCCACGGTCATGCCCGCGGCGTCGAAGAACGCCGGGGCCCGCTTGAGCACCTCGACGTCGCCGCCGACGTGGCCCAGCCGCAGCTCCGACGGCACGGTGTACCCGCTGGAGGAGATCAGGTACTCGTCGCTCCGGTACGGGTCGGTGCCGACGACGTCGGCGGTCTCGAACTCCCGCACGCCCGCCAGGGGCGCCCGCGACCAGCCGTCCGCGCCGGGCGTGAGCACCTCCATCCGGGTCTGCACGTCGTGCAGGACGCTCAGCAGCAGGTGGTTGCGGGTCCACACGTAGCCGGTCAGCGAGGTGTGCGCGTCCGGCGTGAACAGGGGCGTCAGGTCGCGGCCGCCCGCGAGGAAGTCGTCGAACGGGGTCGCCAGCAGCGCGCCCGCCGGGTGGGTCGTCCCGGCCACCGTCCACGGCGTGCGCAGGCTGACGAGCAGCCACTCGCGGTGCACGTCGGTCTCGGCGTCGTCCGGCACGTCGATCCTGACCAGGTCGCCGTCGTCGGTGCGCAGGAACTCCTCGGCCGTGTAGAACGTCGTGCTGCGCCGCACGAACGTCCGCTCGAACCCCTCGGTGGAGTCGTGGTGCGCCCGGATCGACACGTCGTCGACCTTGCCCGCGTAGACGACGGTCGCCGTGTCGAGGGGGGTGTCGCGCCGCCACTCCTTGACCACCCGCGGGTAGCCGGAGCTGGTCAGCGTGCCCTGGCCGAAGTCCGTGCCGACCAGGATCCGGTCGGCGTCCAGCCAGCCCACCGCCGACTTCGCCTCCGGCAGGGTGAAACCGCCGCTCACGAAGTCGCCGGCTTCCAGGTCGAACTCGCGCACGACCGCGGCGTCCGCGCCGCCGCGCGACAGCTGCACCAGCGCGAGCCGGTGGTCGGGGCGCAGCACGGCCGCGCCCTTCCACACCCAGTTCTCGTCCTCGGCGGCGGCGACCGCGTCGAGGTCCAGCAGCACGTGCCAGTCCGGCTGCTCGGCGCGGTAGGACTCCAGCGTCGTGCGCCGCCACAGGCCGCGCGGGTGCCGGGCGTCCTGCCAGTAGTTGTAGAGGAACTCGCCGCGCCGCCGGACGTACGGGATCCGCGCGTCGGAGTCCAGCGCCGCCAGCACCTCGGCCCGCAGCGCCTCGAACTCCTCGGACCCGCTCAGCGCGGCCAGCGTCCGCTCGTTCTGGGCGCGCACCCACGCGAGCGCGTCCTCGCCGGTCACGTCCTCCAGCCAGAGGTACGGGTCATCGGCGGCCACGGCGAGTTCCTCGGTCATACCGCCCAGTCTGCCTCAGGTGATCGTCGGGGTAGGCCGAACCGGCCGATCGGGCGGGGGTGACCGTCAACTGATGGTCGCGGCGGCCTCCACGGGCGGGGTCCGCAGCACGTACGTCGTCGACAGCAGGGTCGACAGCAGCGTCAGCCCGGACGCGCCGCCGATCACCGCGAGGTAGATCCACAGTGGACCGCTCGGCCACGGCGAGTCGTACACCGCGTAGGCGAACGGGATCAGCGTCATCGCCGACACCAGCGCTCCGAGGATGATGCCGCCGAGCGCGATCAGCACCGCCTCGACGCCGACCATCCGCAGGATCTGCCCGTGCGTGGCGCCGATCAGCCGTTGCAGCGCGAACTCGCGCCGCCGCTCGCCGGTCGCGATCACCAGCGTGTTGACCAGCGAGATCACCGTGTACGCCAGGATCATGCCGACCAGCAGGTAGTTCACCCACGCGCCGGTCTGCTCGCCACCGCCACCGCCACCGGACCTGACCAGCGACGCGCGGTCGCCCACCCGCAGGTCCTGGTCGGCCGAGGTGAGGCCCTGGAGCGCGGTGACCAGCGCGGCCTCCGACGTGCCGTCCGCGGCGCCCACCAGGATCTGCGAGGCCAGGCCGGTCGTGGTGTGCTTCGCGACCAGGTCCGCGGGCAGCAGCAGCGTCTCCTCGCCGGACGCCTCGTACAGGGCGACGAGCTTGGCGTCGACGTTCGCGCCGTCGCCCATCCTCAGCTGGACGCTGTCGCCCAGCGAGTAGCGCAGTCGGCTCGCGCGGTCGGTGGTGAGCGCGACCGCGGTGCCCGTCAGGTCGGCGAACCGGCCGGAGGTGGGGTTGATGCCGAGGGTGCCCTGGACGCCGTCGCCGTTCACGCCCAGCGCGGTGGCCGAATCGTCGTCGTCCTCACCCGAGCGGAAGACCACCGTGCTGTCCACCAGCGCGGACACGGCGCCGACACCCTCGCGGCCCTTGATCGTCGACACGACGTCGAGCGGGACGCCGCCGGTCTGGGACGTGACGGCCGCGTCGGCGGTGAGGGCGTCCGCGAAACCGGGGCCGCCGCCCGCCGACGTGGTCTGGAGGTAGATGAGCGCGGTCGCCAGACCGGTCGCGAGCATGACCGGCGTGATCGCGCCCGCCACCCGGACGCGGCGCGCGTCGGAGTTCATCACGGCCAGGTAGCCCGACAGGCCGGTCACCGCGCGCACCGGCCAGCGCAGCACGGCGATGATCACCCTGGTGATGCCGGGGGAGAGCAGCGCCAGGCCGGACGCCCACAGCATCGCCGTCGGACCGGCGGTGCTGGCGGCCACGGGACCGGACATGACCAGCGCGGTCACGATCGACAGCGCCGTGCCGCCCGCGAGGCAGAGCAGCGCGAACGTGAGCCGCACCCAGCTGAACCACTTGACCTGGAGGCTCGCCTCGGCCAGGGCCTCGGTCGGCCGGGTCAGCGCCGCGCCCCGACCCGCGACGAAGGCGGCGACCGTGGCGCTGAGCAGGGAGATGCCGACACCGGCGGCGATCGGGATCCAGCCCTGGCGGAACGCGATGGCCTCCGACGTGACGCCCGCGCCCGCCAACTGCTCCAGCAGCCACCGGCCGAGCACCCGGTTCAGCGGGTACGCCAGCGCCGTCGCGAGCACCGCGACCACGATCGTCTCGCCGAGGATCATCCGCCGCAGTTGGCCCGGCGTGCTGCCGATCGCCCGCAGCAGGGCCATTTCCCGGTGTCGCTGTTGGACGGACAGCCCCAGCGTGCCCGCCACGACGAACATCGCGACCATCACCGCGAGACCGCCGAACACCGCCGAGAGCGCGATCAGGTCGTCACCGCCACCAACGGCTCCGCCGGCCTCCGCGCGGCCGCGGTCGTCGCCCGCGAGCACGGCCAGCTTGGCGTCCGCGATCACGGCGGTGAGCCGCTCCTGGAGGTCCGTCAAGGACACGCCCTCGGACGGCAGGACCGCGATGGCGTCGACCTTGCCGGACTTGCCGTGCAGCAGGGTCGCGTCGGCGTCGGTGAAGAACGCCGACCTGTCGTCCGACGCGGCCGACGCGACACCGGTGACGCGGAACGTCCGCTTCTTGCCGCCCACGGCCAGGTCGACCGTGCCGCCGACGCCCTGTCCGGTCTCCGCGGCCACGCCCTCGTCCAGCACGACCGTGCCGTCACCGGTGGGCGCCGTGCCCTCCTCGAGCGTGTACGGGGTCAGCTCCGCGGATGCCCAGGCGTGGCCTTCGACCTCGCCCACCGGAGAGCCGTTCTTCAACGGGGACAACGGGAACGTCACGTCCGGCACGGCCTTCGCCACACCGGGGACCTTCGCGATCCTCGCCGTCAGGGACGCGTCGACCCGCGCTCGTTCCAGGTAGGACTGACCGCTGGCGACGACGAGGGGCGCGCCCGCCAGCCGCTGCGGTGGGACGGCGTCGCGGATGCCGGTCTCCATCAGACCGCCGCACGCCATCACGATGGCGGCGCCGAAGAACAGCGCGATGAACGAGGCGGCGAACCCGCCCTTGCGGAAGCGCAGGGTGCGCAGCGCGAGCCGGAACATCAGTTCACCGTGCCCGCGGGCTCGTCGGCCCAGGCGCCGAGCTGCGTCATGCGCTCGCCGACGGCGTGCGCGGTCGGCGACTGGAGCTCGCCCGCGATCTGGCCGTCCGCCAGGAAGATCACCCGGTCCGCGTGCGACGCGGCCACCGGGTCGTGCGTCACGATCACGACGGTCTGGCCGACCTCGCGCACGGCCCGGCGCATCAGCGCCAGCACCTCCAGCGCGGTCCGCGTGTCCAGCGCGCCGGTGGGCTCGTCGCCGAAGATGACGGCGGGCTTGGTGATCAGCGCCCGCGCGATGGCGACGCGCTGCTGCTGGCCGCCGGACAGCTCGCCGGGCCGGTGGTGCTTGCGGTCGGCCAGGCCGACCCGCGCCAGCACCTCGTCCACGTCGGCGCGCTTGGCCTTGCGGCCCGCGAGCCGCAGCGGCAGCTGCACGTTCTCCACGACGTTCAACGCGGGCAGCAGGTTGAACGACTGGAAGATGAAGCCGATCCGGTCGCGCCGCAGCCGCGTCAGCTCGCGCTCGTTCAGGCCCGTCAGCTCGTGCCCGTCCAGCACCACCGAGCCCGACGTCGGCCGGTCGAGACCCGCCGCGCAGTGCAGGCACGTGCTCTTGCCGGACCCCGACGGACCCATCACGGCCGTGAACGTGCCGCGCCTGATGCCGAGCGAGACCCCCGCCAACGCCACCACGCCGTTGCGTTCGCTGCCGTACACCTTGCGCACGGACTCCAGGCGCACCACGTCGTCGTCCACTGTCCCGCTCCCCACGTCTCCCACTCCGAACACCGGGGGACCTTACGGACGGTGTGCAAGCCGTCGCACTGGTGCAGACCCCCCGAACCCCTCGCCCGATCGGGTCTGACCTGGTGGGGGCAGCGATAGGCAGAACGAATCGGTCGGGGGGTCGACCTTCGGTTCTCCGACGAATCGCCCGTGTCGGCGCGAGGAGCTGGGGTAGGTTTGGCGCAGCCGCCCCGTCCCAGGTGAACGGTTGGTCGCATGCACCTTGAAATCCGGCACGCACGGGTGGTGATGACGCTCGCCGAGGCGGGCAGCATCTCGAAGGCGGCGGCGAAGCTGTCCCTCCCGCAACCCAGCCTCACCGCGCAGCTGCGGCGCATCGAGAAGGCCGTGGGCGGCGACCTGTTCGTGCGATCGGCTTTCGGCATCACCCCGACACCGCTGGGCGAACGCCTCATCCCCATGCTCGCCGACCTGGCGACGCGCGCCGACGCCGTGGTGGCCGAGGCGTCCTCATTGGCCAGCGGCATCCTCCGCTTCGGCAACGCCGAGTGGACCCCCGTGACCCTGCGCCGCGCGTTGCAGGCCTCGCTGCCGTCGGTGGAGGTCCAAACGGTGACGCTGGACCCGGCGCTGAGCATCGAGGCGGTGAACCGCGGCGAGCTGACCGCCGCGCTCGTCCCCAGCCCCGAGGCCGTCGACGGGGTCCGCCCCCTGGATCCCTCGCTGGCCAAGGAGATCATCGTCCGCGAACCCATCTGGCTCGCCCTGCCCCGCGAACACGCGCTGGCCCGCCGGACCACCGTCAGCCGCAGGCACATGGCCGCGCTGAGCTGGGTGCAGCACGTCCAGGGCCACTGGTTCCACCCCGTCGAGGAACACCTGTTCCGCAAGCTCGACCACCCGACCCCCGAGGTGCTGCACTACGCGGGCGGGCACGCCGAGGCCATGGCGTGGGTCCGCGACGCGGGCGCGGCGGCGTTGGCGACCCCGACCGGCTCCACGTCGGACGTCAGCCTCGTCGCCATCACCGAACCGCTGCGCAGCCGCCTGCTGCTCGTGTGGCGCCCCGGCTCGATCCACCCGAACACGCTGCGGCAGCTGATCGACGCGCTGCGCCGGTACTACTGCGACTACGCCAGGACGATCCCGCGGTACTGGAACTGGATGACCGAACGGCCGACGGACTTCCCGGAACTCGCCAACTTCCTCCCCCGCCCCGGCCGCTGGTGGCCACGCGACCCGAGCGACGTCGAACCGCACTCGGCGTCGAGCTGACCTGCCCGTTCGCCGGTGACCGGATGGTCGGGACCGGTGCGCCGCCCGCATCTTGAAGCGTCGGTCAGTCCGGTGTCAGCGGGTGGTCAGCACGGGCGGTGACGCTGTGGCCATGACGTCATTGGTGGCAGTGTCGAGTCATCTGCCGGAGACCGTGTCCGTGGCGGACCTGCGGGAGTCGTTGGGGTTGAACGACCAGCAGGTGCGGCGGTTCACCAGGCTGTACGGCCTGGACCGGATCTGCCAGGCGCCGGGGCAGACCGAAGCGGAGCTGATGATCGCGGCGGCGGGGAAGCTGGACGCGCTCATCGGCCAGGAGGAACGGGTCCGGTACGTCATCCGGGCCAAGGGGATGCGGACCACCGCGCCCTACCCGATCAGCCCGGTGCAGGACGTGCGCGAAGCGCTCGGGCTGACGCACGCCAAGACGTTCGCGGTGGCCGACCACGGCTGCGCGACCGGGCTGCTGGCGCTGGACGTGGCGGGGACGCTGCTGGCCGCCGACGGGGACCCGGACGCGATGGCGCTGATCCTCGCGGGCGACAAGACGTTCACCCCCTTCACCCAGTGGGTCGAGGACGTGTCGATCATGGGCGAGGGGGTCGCCGCGGTCCTGGTGTCCGCCAAGGGCGACCGCGACCACCTGCTCGGCTACGCCACCCGCATCCACGGCCGCGACGACGGCGTGATCGACATGACGCCGGACGTCGCCAAGTACGCGCGCAAGATCTACCAGGACGCCCTCGAAGAGGTGATCCTCGGGGCGCTCGGCGAAGCCGGTCTCGCGCTGGCGGACGTCGACCTGGTGCTGCCGCACAACGTGAACCGCGTGTCGTGGACGGTGGCGGCGAAGAACCTGGGGCTGCCGAACGAGAAGTTCTTCCTGGACAACCTGGACAAGACCGGGCACTGCTTCTGCGCGGACCCGTTCATCAACTACCAGACCGTCCGCGAGCTGGGCCTGCTCAAGCCGGGCGACAAGTACCTGATGACGTCGGCCGGTCTCGGCCAGACGTTCTCCGCCGCTGTTTTCCAGCACTAGGACGTCGACATGGATGACTTCACCACCCGCCTGAAGCGGGCCGTCACGGGCGACCCCGACGCCTCCCTGGTGTTCCTGGGCAACTTCGAGGTCGAGGAGCAGTGGGCGCGCGGCGAGCACACGCTGCCGCGCGTGTCCGCCGCGAGCGGCAGCGCCGTGGTCAACCACATGGACGAGTTCGCCCTGCTGCTCGCCGGGCCGACCGACCACGTGGTGCTCAAGGCCGCGCCGGACGCCGACCACCTCGCGTACCTGACCGGCCTGGGCATCGAGCTGCCGACGGTGCACGTGGTCGCCGACCAGGACCCGCTGCGCAACGTCACCGAGGACGCCCTGGCCGACCCGGCGCTGATCAAGACCCTGAGCGGGCTCGACGCGCACCTCACCGCGCACGGTGTGTCCGAAGTGGAGGAACGGCTCGCACTGGCGACCGGGCTCGGGCTCGCGGCACCGGACGCGGCGACCTGCAAGGCGGTCAACAGCAAGGTCTACAGCCGTCGCGTCGCCGACGAGCTGGGCCTGCGGCAGCCGACCGGGTGGGCGTGCGACGAACTGGAGCAGCTGGAACGGGCGTTCGCCGAGGCCGCGCCGCTGGTCGAGCGCGGTGAGAAGGTCGTGGTGAAGGAGGCGCTCGGCGTGTCCGGCAAGGGCATCGCCGTGCTGGAGAGCCCGCGCCGGATGGACCGGTTGTTCCGGATGATCGCCAAGTCGGTGGAGAAGTCCGGGCAGCCGAGGATCGCGTTCTGCGTGGAGCACTGGGTCGCGAAGAAGACCGACCTGAACTACCAGTTCACCGTGGGCCGCGACGGCGCGACGCACTTCGACTTCGTCAAGGAGCTGTTCACCGAGGGCGGGGTCCACAAGGGACACCGGATGCCCGCGCGGCTGTCCGGCGCGCAGGTGGACGAGCTGGTCGCCACGGCGGAGCTGCTGGGCAAGAGGCTGGCCTCCGACGGCTACTTCGGCGTCGTGGGCGTGGACGCGATGGTCGACCCCGACGACGGGCTCTACCCGGTCATCGAGATCAACGCCCGCAACAACATGTCGACCTACCAGGTCCCCCTCCAGGAGCGGTTCGTCGGCGCCGGGCGGATCGCGCTCGCCCGGCACTACCCGCTGCGGCTGACCGGCGAACTCGGCTTCGGCACCGTGCGGACCCTGCTCGACGGCCTGGTGCTGGAACGGGCGGGCGGAACCGGTCTGCTGGTCAACAACTTCGCCACGGTCAACGCGGGCGCCCGCGTTGACGCGGCGTTCGACGGGCGGCTGTACGGGATCGTCGTCGGCTCGACCGACGCCGAGATCGCGGCCGTCGACGCGGAGATCACCACCCGACTGGCGAAGGAGGACCGGCGATGACCGCCGAGTTCGAAGTCCAGGGCATCCCGATCACGGAGCTGGCCGAGCGGTTCGGCACGCCGATGTACCTCTACGACGGCGACGAGCTGGCGTCCCGCGTGCACGGCCTCAAGGCGCACCTGCACCCGAGGCTGGAGTTCTTCTTCTCCCTCAAGTCGAACCCGAACATCGGCGTGTGCGCGGTGCTCCAGGCCGCGGGCGCTCGGGTCGAGGTGTCGTCGATGGCGGAGCTGATCACCGTCCGCCGCTCGGGCGCCGCGCCGGAGAACATCGTCTTCCTCGGCCCCGGCAAGAGCGAGCGGGAGATCGAGGCCTGCCTGGACGAGGGCGTCTACACGATCATCTGCGAGTCGTTCGGCGAACTCGCGCTGATCGACCGGTTCGCCCGCGAGCGCGGGGTCGTCGCCCCGGTCGCGCTGCGGATCAACCCGAGCTTCGCGGTCAAGGGCTCCGGCCTGACCATGGGCGGGAAGCCGCGCCAGTTCGGCATCGACGAGACGCAGGTCTTCGACAACGCCGACCTCGCGCGGCGGCACCCGAACGTGCGGCTGATGGGCGTGCAGGTCTACATGGGCACGCGCATCCTCAGCGAGGAGGCCATCGCCGAGAACACCGAGCGCATCTTCGACCTGGCGGACCGGGTGTCCGACGTCCTGGGCTTCCCGCTGGAGATGGTCGACATCGGTGGCGGCCTCGGCGTCGCGTACTTCGACGGCGAGCGCGACCTCGACCTGGAACTGCTGGCCGCGCGGGTGAACCCGATCATCGCGGAGTTCGCCGACGCGCACCCGGAGACCCGGCTGGTCATGGAACTCGGCCGCTACCTCACGGCCACGTCCGGCACGTACGTCGTGAAGGTGCGGTACGTGAAGGAGTCGATGGGGGAGAAGTTCGCGGTCGCCGACGGCGGCACGAACCACCACATGGCCGCGGTCGGCATCGGTTCCTTCGTCAAGCGCAACTTCCCGATGGCCGTGCTGAACCGGATGGACGAGCCCGCGGTCGAGAGCTGGCACGTCACCGGCCCGCTGTGCACCCCCAACGACACCCTCGGCAAGAAGATCGCGCTGCCGCCGGTCCGGGTCGGCGACCTCGTCGGCGTGCTGCGCTCCGGCGCGTACGGCCCGACCGCGTCCCCGGTGCTGTTCCTGAGCCACGGCTACCCGGCCGAGGTGCTCGTCCAGGACGGCCGCGCCCACCTCGTGCGCGAGCGCGACACCACCGAGGACCTGCTGCGCCACCAGCGCCTCCCGAACCTCACGGCCGTGGCGACGCCGGAACAGACCCGCTTTCCCTGAGAGGACCGAGAGCCCATGAGTGACACGGCCGACATCCGGACGACGGCGCCCGAGCGGGCCAGGATCGTCTCCGCCATCACCACCGTGCTGGCCCAGGTGCTCGACTACGACCTGCCCGAGCTGACCGAGTCGTCGCGGCTGTTCGACGAACTGGGACTGGACTCGACCGGCGTCTTCGAGCTGCTGATGCAGCTGGAGGAGGCGCTGGAGGTCGAGTTCGACACCGACAACCTGGAGATGGCGCACTTCGAGACGGTCGCGTCGCTCGCGGACTTCGTCGTGGCCGAGCGGGACGCCTGAGCATGTACCGGACGGCGGCACCCGTTCCCGAGACGACCAGGCGCTCCCGCCTGGTGCGGTCCCCGCTCGGGGTGGCACGGGTCGTGCACAGGAAGTTCGACGGCGGGGACCGCCGCATCGACGACGAGTTCTCCCAGCGCCACTTCGCGGACCTCACCAGGGGCTACGGCGTCGCCGTGCGCCCCGAGGTCCTGGTGGCCGGGACGACGTTCACCACCATGGCCCAGAACCTGGTGGCGGAGCTGGACCTCGGCGAGGACCGGGTCGACCTGGCGCTCGTCGCGCACAGCACCCCGGACCTGGACTGCCGGCTGTCCGCGGCGACCTACCTGTCCGAGGAGCTGACCAACGGGCCGCTGGTGTTCGCGCTGTCCGACAGCGGCACCTGCGCGCCGTTCACCGCCCTCAAGCTCGCGGGCGACTACGCGAAGCGGCACGGCCACCGGCGCGCGCTCGTGCTGGTGCTCGACCAGTCGACCCTGCCCTACGAGGTCGAGGGGTCCGCGCCGCAGGGCAACGCCGGTGTGGCGATCCTGTTGGAGGACAAGGGTTCCGCGGGGCTGTCCGTCGGGCACGAGGTCGGTGTGCGCGAGGCCGACCTGCCCGGCGCGATCGACGCCGCGCTCGGCTCGCTGCTCGGCCCCGACTCGTCGGCCACGGTCGTCGTCGGCGCGGGCATCGAGCCGGACCTGGTGCGGCACAGCGGTCCTGTGCTCGTGGCCGAGACCGGCTACCCGTGCACGGCGGCGTGGTCGCTGCTCGCCGCGCACGGCGTCGACGCCGACCCGGTGGTGCTGATCGACTACGACGCGAGCACCGGTGACCTCGGCTACTGCGCCGTGGGGGGACCGTGACGACGCTCGCGCACGCCGACCAGTGGACGCGCTGCCACCGCGCGGCGCGCGCGGACGGCGTGGCCGCGGCGTTGACCGAACTCGCCGCGGCGGTGCTGCCCGGCCTGCTGCCGTGCGGCCCCGCCGGGCACGCCATCGTGCCGCCGGAGATCGCCGAGGGCGCCGACCGCGTCTGGGCCGACGGCATCACCGTCGACCGGTCCACCTGCGCGGAGACCGACCTGGGCGTGGTCGACCTGCCCGGCGGACCGGTGCTGCTGCGCCGCCACCGCGCGCCCACCGGCGTGAACGGCTTCGCACCCGCGCAGCGCGCCGCGTGGACGCTCGGGCTGGTGTGGCTGCGGCTCGGCCTGTCCGAGGAGCTGCGGGAGACCGCGATGCGCTACCTCAACGGAAGGCGCACCGGGAACTCGACGCTGCTCCAGCAGCAGATGGTGAAGTCCACGGTCGCGGACGGCCTCATCGAGCACCTGGAGGTCCGCGCGGTGCTGACCGGCGTCGGGCCCGGCGAGCTGCCGGACGCGGTGCTCAACCACCTGCACGCCCAGCTCACCGAGGCCGACCGCGCGCTGGTGAAGCTCCTCGGCGCGAGCGGCTACCTGGCCGGTGGGCCGGGGCAGGTGGCGCGCGTCTCGGAGCTGCTGGCCGAGGCCTACTGCCGTCCGGAGGAGCGACTGTGACGACGATCCGGCTGGACGACCGGTTGCTCGCGCTGCGCGACCAGGTCCGCGAGTGGGGGGCCGACTTCCGGGCGCTCGGGCTGGCGCTCGACCGCGACCCGGAGCTGATCCGGGAGCACTTCGACCTGCCCGCCGTGCGCTACCTGTCCACGATGGGGATCCCGCCGGAGTACGGCAACGTGCCGATCCCCATCGCGGGCAACAGGTTCTACGGGACGCTCGCGCTGGAGCGGGCGATCATCATGGAGGAGCTGTCCTGCGCCGACGTGGGCATGCTCGTCGCCTCGCCGGGCCCGCTGCTCGCGGGGGTGCTGATCGACCTGCTGGCCGACGAGCAGCAGAAGGACTGGTTCTACGGGCGGATGCTGGAAAGTCCACTGTGGACGTTCTTCGCGCTGACCGAGCCGGACCGCGGCTCCGACGCGGGAGCGCTGAGCACCACCGTCGTGCCCGCGACCGGTGACAAGCCCGCGCTGCTCAGCGGCGCGAAGCGGTACGTCGGCAACGCGGCCCGCGCGCAGCTCGGCGTCGTCTTCGCCCGCACCAGCCCCGGCCCGCTGGGCATCAACGCCGTCCTGGTCGAGAGCCCCAGCCCCGGTTTCCACGCCGAGGCGCTGGAGACCATCGGCCTGCGGGGCGCGCGGATCAGCGCGATCACCATGCAGGACGTGGAGATCGCGCCCGAGCGCTTCCTCGGCCGCCACCTCTCGCCGTCGCGGCGCGGGATGTGGGCGTTCGTGCAGACGTTCAACCTGCTGCGACCCGGTGTCGCCGCCATCGCGCTCGGCATCGCACGGGCCGCGCACGAGTACGTGATCACCCACCGCAGCGCGCTGCGGCGCGACGAGCGCGACCGCCTCGACCTGCTGGCCCGGCGGATCGACGGGGCCCGCAGGCTGGTGCACCTGGCGGCGGCCGCGGTCGACGCCCGCACCGGCGACGGCTACCTGGCGTCCGCGGCGAAGGTGCGCGCCGCGCAGCTCGCCCACGAGGCCACGCAGGAGGCGTGCACGTTCTTCGGCGCGGGCGCCAGGCTGGAGCACCCGGTGCTGGACAAGCTGGTCCGCGACGCGCGGGGCATGGAGTTCATCGAGGGCACCGGGAACATGCAGAAGCTGAACCTGTTCCAGGGCCTGTTCACCGGCAAGCTGGACCGCGACGACCCGTTCCGCACGGCACCCCTGGCCGTGTGACGCGCCTGTTCCTCGCCGTCACGGGCTGACGGCGAGGAACAGGAACGCGGCGAGGAGTCCGATGTGGACACCACCCTGGAGCAGGGTGGCGCGGCCCGGCACGATGGTCAGCGTTCCGGTCACGACGGTGAGCGCGAGCAGCACCATGTGCGTCGGGCCGAGACCCAGCACCAGCGGACCGGTGAGCCAGATCGACGCGATGGCGATGGCCGGGATCGTCAGGCCGATGCTCGCCATGGCCGAGCCCAGCGACAGGTTGATGCTGGTCTGCACGCGTCCGCGCCGAGCCGCGCGGACGGCGGCGAGGGTTTCCGGGGCCAGCACCAGCAACGCGATGATCACACCGACGACGGCCAGCGGGAACCCGGCCGCCTCCACGCCCGCCTCGATCGCGGGCGAGACGGCCTTGGCGTTGCCGACGACCGCCACGAGCGACACCAGCAGCAGCACCAGGCTGGTCACCGCCGCCTTCGCGGTCGGTGGCTCCGCGTGCTCCTCCAGGACCTCGCCGTGCTCGTCGAGGGGGAGGAAGTAGTCGCGGTGGCGGACCGTCTGCATCGCCACGAACAGCGCGTAGAGACCGAGCGACGCGACGGCGGCGAACGCGAGCTGCGCGGGCGTGAACTCCGGACCGGGCTTGGTCGTGGTGAACGTCGGCAGCACCAGGCTCAGCGTCGTGATCGTGGTGACGGTGGCGAACATGCCGCCCGTGCCCTCGGGGTTGAACGTCGCCACCCGGTGCCGCAGGGCACCCACGAGCAGCGAGACCCCCATGATCCCGTTGACGGTGATCATGACCGCGGCGAACACCGTGTCCCTGGCCAGGGTCTCGCTGCCGGGCTTGCCGTCGGCCATCAGCGTGACGATCAGCGCGACCTCGATCACCGTCACCGCGACCGCCAGCACCAGCGACCCGAACGGCTCACCGACCCGGTGCGCCACCACCTCCGCGTGGTGCACGGCGGCGAGCACGGCGCCCGCCAGCAGCGCGGCCACGACGACGACGGCCAGGACCGGCAGCTCACGCCCCCAGGTCAGGCCGAGCGCCGCGACGGCGATCACGGGTACGACGGTGGTCCAGTGCAGGGCGGTGGTGCGGGTCGGGTTCGCCATACTTCCTCACGTGCTCGGGGGACGGACGTCTCCCAGCATTCCCGTTTGGATCCCGATCCGCACGTCGACCTGGCCTCCGACCAGGGAGAACACCCTCAAGGTGTGGTGAAGTCGACCCCTGCTCACAGTTCGCGGGCGTACAGGGCGAGCTGGGTCCGGTCGCGCAGGCCGAGGCGGGACAGGATGCGCGAGACGTGGTTCTTCACCGTGCCCTCGCTGAGGTAGAGGCGCGCGGCGATCTCGCGGTTCGTGGCCCCGGTGGCGATCTGGCGCAGCACCTCGACCTCCCGCGCGGTGAGCGTCGACGTCGTCGGGCGGGGTGCGGCCAGGGCCCGCGCGACGGTCGGGTCGAGCTGGGTGACGCCCGCGTGGGCCAGCCGGACGGCCTCGGCGAGTTCGCGGACGGGGAGGTCCTTGAGGAGGTAGCCGACGGCGCCGACGCGGAGCGCCCGGACGACGTAGTCGTGGTCGTCGAAGGTGCTGAGCATGACGACCTTGCACGTGGGCGCGAGTTCGGCGGCGGCCGCGACGCCGTCCATCACGGGCATCCGCACGTCCATCAGCACGACGTCCGGCTCGACCCGCGGCGCCAGTTCGACGGCGGACCGGCCGTCGGCCGCCACGCCGACCACCTCGATGCCGGGCTGGATGCCGAGCAGCGACGCGATGCCGTCCCGGATCAGCTCCTGGTCGTCGACGACGAGCACCCGGACGGTCATGCCGGCACCACCACGGTGACCCGCGTGCCCGCGCCCGGCGCGCTAATCACGTCCACCCGACCGCCCACGAGCCCCGCGCGTTCCCGCATGCCGCGCAGCCCGAAGCCTTCCGACGTCGCGGTGTCGAAGCCGCGGCCGTCGTCGGCCACCTCCAACCTGGCCTCGTGCGGGCCGAACACCAGCCGGGCCGTCACGGTCGACGCCTCCGCGTGCCTGCTCGCGTTGGTGAGGGACTCCTGGGCGGCGCGGTAGATCGTGGTGAGCGCGGCCCGGTCGGCGCCGTTCTGCCCGCCGACGACGGTCAGTTCGACGTCGGTGTCGCGGACCAGGTCCGCGAGCGCCGACGGCAGGTCGAACGGGGTGGTGTCGGTGCGCATCGCGCGGACCGACGACCGCACCTCCGCCAGCGCCTGCCGCGCGGACCGGTGGGCGTCGCGGATCGCGCGGTCGGCCGCGACGGGGTCCCGGTCGCGGAAGGCCTCGGACTTCTCCAGCTGCACGGCGATCGCGGTCAGGTGGTGGCCCAGTCCGTCGTGCAGGTCGCGGGCCAGACGGGTGCGCTCCACCGCCGCGGACAGCTGCGCGAGCCGGTCGCGCGCTTCCCTGGCGCTGGTGGCGATGGCGGCCATGGAGAGGGCCAGGACAAGGCCCACGCAGAACATCAGCACGTCGGACACGGCGGTCGCGTCGGTGTACCAGGACGGGGTCCACAGCAGGTAGCCGCCCAGCAGGAGGGTCAGGCAGGCGGCGCCCAGGGCCAGGCCCGCGCGGCGGCCGAACTGGAGGTAGCCGAGGAACGGGACCAGGAGGAACAGGACCCTGGAGAGGCCGGATTCGTCCAGGGCGGCTGTCGCGACGAACAGGGCCAGGCGGGCGGTCGCCAAGGGGAGCGGGGTGAGGGGTGCGGTGAACTCCAGCGCTGTCAGGAGGCCGACGCAGAGGGTGAAACCCGTTAGGCGGACGGGATTCGGGTTCGGGGAGAGGCCGGTGAGGGCGTAGTAGAGCCCGGCGGCGAGGACGACGCCGTAGACGAGGACCGACACCCAGAGGATTCGCATCGGGACCACTGTCGCGTGTC
>DATMCA010001223.1:0-8550 GCA_035559015.1 Umezawaea sp.
CCGAGGGTATCGCGATCGGCACCGAGCCGACGGCGTACTTCGGGTCACGGGGTGACGGGTCGATCTACCGGGTCGACCTGCGCACCGGGACCGGTTCCGTGTTCAGTCAGGGACCGGGCACGTCGTCGGTCGGGCTCAAGATCGACTCGCGGAAGAGGTTGTTCGTCGCGGGTGGTGGGGCGGGCAATGGTCGGGTGGTCGACGCGCGGTCCGGCGCGATCCTGAAGAGCTACCAGTTCTCACCCGACGCCGACACGTTCGTCAACGACGTCGTGGTCGCCGACAAAGCCGTGTGGTTCACGGATTCGCGCAAATCGGTGCTTTACAAACTGGCACTGGGTCGAGGCGGGTCCCTGCCCGCCGAGGCCACCACGGTGCCCTTGACCGGCGACTTCGTCCTGACGCCCGGCGTCAACAACGCCAACGGCATCGCGGAGACGCCGGACGGTCGCGCTCTGCTCGTCGTGCAGAGCAACACCGGCAAGTTGTTCCGCGTGGATCCCAGGTCAGGGGCGACGAAGGAGGTCGACCTCGGCGGTGAGGTGTTGACCAACGGTGACGGTCTGCTGGTGGTGGGACGCACGTTGTACGTGGTGCAGAACAGGCTGAACACGGTCGCGGAGTTCTCGTTGAACCGCGGCGGAACCAGTGGCAAGCTGGTGACAAAAGTGACTGATCCTCGGTTTGATGTGCCGACGACGGTCGCGTCGTTCGGCAAGAAGCTCTACCTGCCGAACGCGCGGTTCACGACGCCACCCACGCCGGAGACGACGTATAACGCCGTCGCGATCCCCAAGCCGTGACGCGCGCTAACGGGAGGTAAACGGGGTGGTGACGGGGTCGGCGTTCCCAATTCGGGGATTCCACGTCGGCCCCGTGTTCCCATGTGTCACACGAATGGGTACCCTCTCGCACGCGCCGTGCGAGTGATCGCTGTCTCTTGGTAATGATGATCTTCAGTGTTACCGTTTCGTGGCCAAACGAATGATGCGGCCGCTGGCGGACTCTCGTGCAGCGCCTGCCCTGGCAAAACCAGATTTCACGAAGCTGCGGAGCGCTGTGAAGCAGAAGAGCAGTTCGGAGACGAACTACAAGACCATCCGGTCACGACTCACCGGTGTCGTGGTCGTCCCGAGCGTCGTGTTGTTGGTGATGTGGGCTCTGTTCTCGTCCTACACCGTCTTCGACGGTATTTACCAGCGTGCGGTCGCGTCCGGTGTGAAGGACGCCTCGATCCCCGCCGTGTCCACGTTCGCCGCGATCCAGCAGGAGCGCGAGCTGAGCGTGACCAGCCTCGGCCAGCCCGACGCGAGCACGACCGACCTCAGAGCGCAGCAGCTGCGGACCGACGAGAAGGTCAACACCATGAAGGCGGCCTTCGCCGAACTGGCGTCCGCAGCGCCGCAGCAGGTGGTCGACGGCATCAACAACCTGAACGGCCTCCTGACGCAGCTCCCCAACAGGCGCGCGCAGGTCGAGGCCGCGAAGGTCCCCAAGCGGGAGATCTACGACTACTACAACAGCGTGCTCGACGCGGGCATCGCGCTGTTCAACGTCCAGGCGCGCATCGTCCCCGACCCGGAATCGGTGCAGGGCGCCCTCGCGGGCATCCAGTACTTCCAGGCCGCCGACTGGATGTCCCGCTCGACGTCGCTCGCCTCCGGAGCCCTGTCCGCGGGTGACTTCACCTCCGAGGACCGGGTGGAGTTCGCGAACCTGGTCGGCGCGTACCGGTCGGCGCTCGGCGCCATCGAGCCGTACGCCGAGCCGACCGTGCGCGACCACTACCGCAAGATCACCAGCACCGAGGACTGGAAGAAGACCGAGTCCTACCAGGCGGGGCTGATCCGCAACGAGGAGCGCATCGGCAACGTCGTCTCGCTGGCGGACTGGCAGGCGGCCACGACCCCGGTCAACGCCGAGCTGACCGAGCTGGTGAGCGAGCAGGCCACGGCCGTCGCCGACTTCACGCTGGCCAACGGCGAGAACAAGTTCAACACGGTCATCATCGGCAGCCTGATCGCGCTCCTCGCGGTGATCATCGGCATCGTCGTGGCCGTGCGGATCTCGAACCGCCTGGTCAACCGGGCCCTCATCTCGCGCCTGGTCAAGCTGAAGAACGACTCGCTCGACCTGGCGCACGAGCGGCTGCCGAGCATCGTCGACCGCCTGCGCAAGGGCGAGCACGTCGACGTGGAGACCGAGGTCCCGCCGCTGGACTACGGGCAGGACGAGATCGGGCAGGTGGCCGACGCGTTCAACGCGGCGCAGTTCACCGCCGTCGCCGCGGCCGTCAAGGAGAGCCAGGTCCGCGACGGTGTGAACCGCGTGTTCCTCGACATCGCCCACCGCAACCAGGGCCTCGTGCACCGCCAGCTCAAGATCCTCGACAAGCTGGAGCGCGAGGAGGAGAACCCGGACCAGCTGGACGCGCTGTTCCAGCTCGACCACCTCGCCACCCGCGCCCGCCGCAACGCCGAGAACCTGATCATCCTCGCGGGCGAGCAGCCCGGACGTCAGTGGCGCAAGCCCGTGCGCATGATCGACATCCTGCGCGCCGGGGTCGCCGAGACCGAGCAGTACGTGCGCGTGAAGATGAACCCGGTGCCCGAGACCGCCCTGGTCGGCGGAGCGGTCGCCGACACGATCCACCTCATCGCCGAGCTGGTCGACAACGCCACGGCGTTCTCCTCGCCCCGCTCCCAGGTCCAGGTGCACAGCAGTCAGGTGCCCCAGGGCATCGTGGTCGAGATCGAGGACCACGGCCTCGGCATGAGCCCGGAGGACCGGGCCCGTGCCAACGAGATGCTCGCCAACCCACCAGAGTTCGACGCCATGTCGCTCCGCGGGGAGTCGCGCCTCGGCCTGTTCGTGGTCGCCCGCCTCGCCGACCGCCGCAAGATCCGCGTGGAACTGCGCGAATCGCTCTACGGCGGAACCCTCGCGCTCGTCCTGATCCCGTCCGACATCATCGCGGGCCCGTCGTCCAACGTCGAGCCCGCCAACGCCGCCGAGGTCGCGACGCGGCGTGGTGCTCCCGAGCACAACCTCGTCCACTCGGAGGTCGCCCGCCAGGGAGACCTCAGTGAGGACGCCAGGTTTCCCGGAGCAGCAGCGGGCGAGTTTTCCAGTGGAGTGGAAGACTTCTGGGCCAAGGCCGAGACGGATGTCGCCGGAGATTCCCACCCAGCGCCGCGATCATCCGTGATCACGCAGGTGGAGTTGCCCCAGCGACCGAGGGAAGCCCAATGGCCGGTGGACGACCCGGAGGCGCCCGAGACCGTGCAGATCGAGATGGAATCGCCGCGGGACCGGCCCGAACTTCCCCGCAGACGCCGCCAGCAGAACCTGGCACCACAACTGGCGACCGACGAACACCTCACCGCCCCCGCGCCCATCGCGGAGGCCGAGATCGAACGGTCCGCCGAACGCACTCGTCAGGGCTTGGCCGCCTTCCAAAAGGGCGCGCGCGAGGCTCGTCGCAGCGACAACGACCTCGAACCGTGATTCGTCGTGGATGACGTGAGCCTGGAAGGGGCAATCTCCACATGAACGACATGAACAGCCAGCACCACGAACTGAACTGGTTGTTGGAAGACCTGGTCGGTCGGGTGGTCGGGGCGCGGCACGCCGTCGTCCTCTCCGCGGACGGGCTCCTCCTCGGCAGGTCCCCCGGACTGTCGAAGGACGACTCGGACCACCTGTCCGCGATGGCTTCGGCGTTCCAGAGCCTGGCCAGAGGCACCGGGCGGCAGTTCGGCGGTGGGGCGGTGCGGCAGACCATCGTCGAGATGGAGCACGCGTACCTGTTCGTCACAGCGGCGGGCCACGGGGCATGCCTCGCTGTGCTCGGGGAGGAGGACGCCGACATGGGCATGATCGCCTACGAGATGAACATGCTCGTGAAAAGAGTCGGCACTTACCTCTCCTCGGCGCCGCGGGTAGAAGTGGTCCCGCCCCTGCCTTCGGCTCGTAGGTCGTCCTGATGACCGGCCGCGGCGATTGGTGGTACGACGAGGCCGCCGGCCCGGTGGTGCGTCCGTACGCGATGGTGCGTGGCCGCACCCGCCCGGTGACCGCCGAGCTGCACCTGGTGACCCAGGTGCGCGCGATGCCGTCCGCCTCCGACCCGGAGTCGTTGACGGTGGAGCACTTGGAGATCATGGAGCTGTGCCGACGCCCGCTGTCGGTCGCCGAGGTCGCCGCCTACCTCGACGTCCCGCTCGTCGTGGTGAAGGTGTTGTTGAGCGACCTCATCCAGCGCGGTGACGTCGTCATCCGCGACCCCGCTCGGGTCGCGGAAATTCCGGACAGGAACCTACTTCAGGCGGTGCTGGATGGCGTCCGTGGAATCTGAGCGGCCGGGCGGAGAGCTGCTCGTTCCCACCCCGGTCAAGATCGTCATCGCCGGTGGCTTCGGCACCGGCAAGACGACGATGGTCAAGTCGGTCAGCGAGATCGCTCCGCTGCACACCGAGGAGCTGCTGACCGAGGCGAGCGTCGGCGTCGACGACCTCGCGGGCGTCGAGGGCAAGACCACGACCACGGTCGCCCTGGACTTCGGCCGCATCACGATCAGCCCCGAGATCGTGCTGTACCTGTTCGGCACACCCGGACAGGGCCGCTTCTGGTTCATGTGGGACGAGCTGGCGCAGGGCGCGATCGGTGCCGTCGTGCTGGTCGACACCCGAAGACTGGACAGCAGCTTCCCGTCGATCGACTTCTTCGAGCGCCGCGACATCCCGTTCATCGTCGCGGTGAACTGCTTCGACGACGCCCACAAGTACGCCGTGGACGAGGTGCGCGGAGCGCTCGACCTGGACAAGTCGATCCCGGTCATGCTGTGCGACGTGCGCGACCGCGAGTCCAGCAAGACCGTTCTGGTGGGGATCATCGAGCACGCGATGTCGCGGCTCGACGCGATGGCCTGAGAACGCGCGGGAAAGGCCCCTCACGGGACTCGTGAGGGGCCTTTGGCCGTTGCCGGGTGATAGTTGTCAGGACTGGGGCGCCACGGGTTCCAGCGTGCAGTTGAACGGCCGGAGCAGCGGCGGGGCGTAGACCATCCGGTAGCCGGGGACGCGCTCCGGGGCCTTCGCGATGCCCTGGATCACCTCGGCCACGTACTCCAGGTGGCTCTGCGTGTAGACGCGGCGGGGGATCGCCAGGCGCACCAGCTCGTACGGCGCGGGTTTCAGCATCCTGCCGTCCTCGTCGAGTTCGCCCAGGTACAGCGACCCCACCTCGGCGCACCGGATCCCGCCCGCCAGGTACAGCTCCAGCGCCAGCGCGTGACCGGGGAAGTGCTCCGACCGCAGGTGCGGCAGCAGGCGGCCCGCGTTCAGGTAGACCGCGTGCACCCCCGTCGGCCGAACGCTGTCCACGCCGCCCTGCCGGGCCATGTCCGCGAGGTACGCCGTCGCGGCGGCGCGGGCGCGCAGGTAGGTCGGCTCGGTGACCTCCAGCAGGCCCTGGGCCAGCATGTCCAGGTCCCGGCCCGCCAGGCCGCCGTACGTCCGGAAGCCCTCGGTCGCGGTCAGCAGGAGTTCGCACCGCTTGGCCAGCTCGGTGTCCCGCAGCGCGAGCAACCCTCCTATGTGGACGATCCCGTCCTTCTTCAGGCTCGCCACGCAGCCGTCGGCCAGGGCGAAGGCCTTCCTCGCCACCTCGCGCGGCGTGAGGTCGCCGTATCCCGGCTCGCGCTCGGTCACCAGCCACGCGTTCTCCGCGAACCGGGCCGCGTCCAGGAAGAACGGCACCCCGTGCTCGCGGGCGAGCCCGGCGACGGCCTCCAGGTTCGCCATGGAGACGGGCTGCCCGCCGCCGCCGTTGTTGGTGATCGTCATGAGGACCAGGCCGACGTCTTCGGGGCCCGCCAGGACCTCCCTCAACGCCGCCAGGTCGATGTCGCCCTTGAACGGGTGGTCGCTGTCGAGGTCCTTCGACTCCTCGCACGGCAGGTCCAGCGCCTTCGCACCGATGATCTCGACGTTCGCGCGGGTCGTGTCGAAGTGCGTGTTGCTGACGCTCACCTGACCAGGCTTGAGCAGCGAGGTGAACAGGATCCGCTCGGCTCCGCGACCCTGGTGCACGGGGTAGATGTGCTCGTACCCGGTCAGCTCGCCGACCACGTCGCGGAAGCGGAAGAACGACCGGGAGCCCGCGTAGGTCTCGTCGCCTCTGATGCCCGCCGCCTGCTGCTCGGCGGACAGCGCGCCGGTACCGGAGTCGCTGAGGAGGTCGATGGTGACGTCCTCGGCGGTGAGGTTGAACTGGTTGTAGCCGGCACGGGCGAGAGCCAGTTCGCGGTAGGGGCGGGTGGTGATCGGGATCGGCTCGACGACCTTGATCCGGTACGGCTCCATGATGGGCATGGCGGTGTTCTTTCTCCTAGCTGACCAGCGTTGCGACTCGCGGCGAGGCCGTGGCGTGGGCCTCGGACGACAGGTAGACCGTGACACCGGGACGCGGCGCGCCGATGCGCAGCGACACGTGCGCGATCAGACCGACGCCGTCGGCGAGCGGGCGCCGCGCGATGGCGTCGAGCGCGCTCCGGAACGCCGCGGGGTCGATCCCGTACTGGTCGAGCGTGGCGAGAACCCGCTGGTGGGCCTCGCTGTCATCGTTGACGTAGGAGCGCACCGGGACGTAGAGCGAGTAGCCGCTCGGGCGGTCGACGTCGTCGGGCAGGAACGTGTAGCTGGAGATGAGCGGTCGGTCGGTGAACGGCTCGGTCCGGCCGCCGGTGAGCCGGCAGAAGTCGCGCACGGTCTCGGGGTCGACGTCGTGGGCGGCGCTCGCGGCGACCACCATGTCGTCCGGGGTCGCGTCGTGGTGGGACAGGTAGACCTTCGCGCGGGCGCCCGAGTTCTCCGTGAGGTCGAGGGCGAAGAACGAGTACCGGTCCAGGCCGTCGTCGCGCCTGCGCGCGTGGTCGATGATCGTCTGGTGCGCGGCCCCGTAGCCGAGGCGGGCCAGGCCTTCGCCGACCAGCAGCGGGGCCTCGGCCTCGCCGCGCACCTCGGGGTTCAGGTAGACCTTGATGATCGGGCCCGTCGCGGCGGTGAAGACCAGCGAGAACCACAGCGAGAAGTCGCCCTGCGGATCGGCGGGCAGGAACAGGTCGCGCACGGCGTCGAAGCGGTCCATCGGGAGGTTGTGGCTCCGGGCGAGGGAGTCCAGCACGTCGAGCGCCGCGTCCATGTTGGCCGCTGGTCCGGGCTCGGCGGCGGTGGGCTCCACGAGCACCCGGACCGTGGCGGGCTCGTCGATCCCGAAGGCGGTGGAGAACTCGAACGGCGTGTGGTCGTCGGCCACGCCGGAGGGCCACGAAGGCGAATTCGACAAAGGTCGAGAACCGCCTGGTCCGAGCGTTTCGCTCAGGAGTTCGACTGATTTATTCGCGATATCACCCAGGTGGACGGAATGAAGTAGGTCGCGAAGTTGACGGCCGCCAAAATCTCGGATCGAGACGCCTGTGGTGTTCACGATTCGACACTCCTTGTCCGTGGCGTGGGAAAAGGTACGCCCCGATGGTGGCGTTTGTCCACCCGAATGCCGTTGTCCTGACAGGACTCTGAGTGAACCTCCACACTGTTGACTCCTGGTCAATCGTCATTTAGGGGCCTTTGCGCCGGTGAGGAGGGTGGTGGCGCTGGACTATTCGGGCCCTCGGCGAGAAGGCGTTCATTCGATTGCACTAGTCGAACCGAGACGGCCGTCACCCGTTGTGATATACGGCGATTCCCGTCAGGGCAAAAACTTAACCGAGGTTGCGGAAACCGCGCTTCGAATTGGTATTACCGTTCGGGGAGTCGTCCGATGTCCCGCTCACCACGTCGGACTTGTGCCCGCCCGCCGTTATCGCGCCGACGGGCTTTCGCGACCCGGACCCACCACTGCAACTCGATCAACAAGGTCGGCGCCGAGGTTACCGGTGGATCCACCGGATCGCCATCACCGGGTCTGGAACCCGTGCGCCAGGCGGGAAGTCCGGCCGCGAACACCTCGGCCGCGCGCGTCGCCGAGTCGCCGTCGAGCGGCGGTGCGACACCGATCTGGCACAGCAGGACGAGGGCGTCGCGCAGCTCGACCACCGTCCGGTAGGCGTGCCGCTCCGCGCGCCGATCGGGCAGGAACCCCTTGGCCGCAGGGAGATCCGCGTAGACCACGGCGGGCATCGCCGCGGCCACCTCCGTCCACAGTGGATGGACGAGCGCGCGGTGCCGGTGGTACCGGAAGCGCCGGAAGACCGTGCGGACCTGACCCCCGCCGCCCGCCGCGGCGATGGCGAGACCGAGCAGGAGCAGGCACGTGCCGAACGGCATCAGCACCTGGTCGACGTCCGCCTCCGGCCACGGCGGCACGACCCCGAACAGCAGCGCGGTGTTGTACGCGGCCATGTGCAGCGCGAAGACGAAGATCGGCACCTCGCCCCACGAGTGCACCACCATCCCGGTCGCGACCCGGCCGCGGCCGGTCTCCCTGGCGAGGCGCGCCGTGCGCCGCGACAGCCAGGTCACCACGGCCACGGCCTGCGCGAGGTAGGCG
>DATMCA010001224.1:0-2099 GCA_035559015.1 Umezawaea sp.
CCTCGATGACGGTCAGGTCGAACGGGGTGAACAGCAGGTCGACGACGCGGCCGACGAGGGCGGCGTCGACCTCGTAGCGGTTGGCGTGCAGAGAGACCGTGGCGAACGCGGTGACCTTGCGCTGCTCACGCCACAGAAACGCCCTGCGCAACTGCGCCGGATCCGGTGTGGGCGGCCGGTCCCGGCCCTCGGCGTGGTAGCGCTGGGCCGGGGCGGCGCCGGTTTCGGAGTGCACGCCGCGGTGGTAGCGCTGGTGCAACCACGCGGTGAACAGACCGTTGAGCTCGGCCAGCGACCCGCAGGCACTACCCCCGCCGGCCCCTGTGGTGTCGACCTCGACCAGGAACTGGTCGCGCACCGTGCGGTTCCAGCGTTCGATCTTGCCTCTGCCCTGCGGTTTCCCGGGACGGCTGTGCACCAGCTTGATGTCCAGCACCGCCGCCGACCACGCCAGCTGGTGTGAGGAGTAGGCGGCGCCGTTGTCGCAATACAGCCGCTGCGGGCAGCCGTGGGTCTTGACCGCGTCGTGCAGCGCGGCCTGCATGCCCAGGGTGTCCTCGCCATAGCCCCAGCGGTGCCCGACCACGTAGCGGGAGTGGTCGTCCAACAGCGCGAACAGCACCGCCCGCCGGTCGTCGATGATCGGGCCGTGCAGCCCGTCGCTGACCCACAACTCGTCGCACGCGGCCGCTTCGAACCGGCCGAACGCCTTCGGCGGGTTCCCGTCCGGGCGAGTGCCCAGCTCCAGGCGGGCGAAGTGCCGCTGCAGGGTGCGCGCTGAGGGTGTCCACCCCCGCTGCTGGGCGATGATCCGGGCGATATGCGCGGCGGTGCGGGCGCGACGCTCGGCCTTCAGGCGGGCGGCCAGCTCCAGCACGCCCGGGTCGGTGCGCGGCTCGACCTGCGCCTCGGCGGGGATCAGGGCGTCGAACCCGGCCGAGCGCCAGGCCCGGATCCAGCGGTCCAGCGTGGCCCGCGACACGGTGACCGGCTCACCGAACGGGCCCAGATGCACCTGCGAGGCCAGCTGGCGCACCAGCTTGCCGCGCTCCGAGGCCGACAGGGCGGGATCGGCCAGCGGCCGGATCAGCGCGTACCGGTACAGCGCGATCTCCCGCGCCCGGTCGGCCCGCGACGACTGCTTCTTCTTCGGTGCCGATGCCATCAGCATCACCCCACACTCTCGGCGACAACGACGCCGACGACCGTGGCCCGCCAGCAAGATCGCTTACAGATGCGGGGACGTGTTGATCCACTTCCCGTCGGCCGCTGGTGACCGGGCCGCCAGCAGCCAGCCGCCCGAACAGGCCGCCACCATCTCCGCGGCCGACACCGTGCACACCCCGGGACCCAGCGCGCGGCGCACCGCCGCGCACGCCGCGCCGACCTGCCCGACCGCGTCCGCCACCGCGCTCCCGGCCGGCGCCAGGCGGTCCATGTCCCCGCCGGTGTTGACCTGGCGTTCCAGCCGCGCGAACGCCGCCCGGATCGGCTCGGCATGCGCGGCGAACCGGGACAGCCAGCCCCGCACCGTCGACGCCGGGCGCCCCGCCGCCGCGGTGATCGAACGCCACCCCCGCCCGCAGGCGCGGGCCAACACCGCTGCCCAGATCACCGCCACCACATCCACCCGGCGGCCCAAGCAGAACCGCGGTAACAGCACGTGGGAGCGGCCGCAGCCCGCAGCGTTCGAGCACAGCGCTCGTCGCGGCCGGATCCTGTGGACCAGCCCCGCGGTCACCCGCACGAACCGAGCCGCGGCGTGTCCCCACGGCGCGAGTCGCCGCCCGCACGCCGGGCACGCCAGCTCACCCGACAACAGGCGGTGTTCCACGCCAACAGGGTCAGCACCTACGCTGAGCAACCGACCGCCTCCGGGCGCGTTCGAACGGCCCTTCCCGGTCCTGGTCAACGTGAACGGGAAGGGCCGTTGGCTTTCAAGATCGCCCGGAACCTATCCAGCCTCGGTCCTCACCCTGACGCCGCCCACCAGCCCGACCGCCGCGCGCCGAAGACGTCCTCACGCCCAAAGACGCGAAGGACCCCGTCCCCCTCAACCGGAGCGACGCTCAACAGCCCCACACGCCGACGCCTTGTTG
>DATMCA010001225.1:0-2356 GCA_035559015.1 Umezawaea sp.
CGAACTCCTCGCCGCCGTCCCGTCCGGCCACATCGCCCGGTCGGAGCTTCTCGCGCAGGATGCGGCCCACTTCCGCGAGCACGGCGTTGCCCGCCGGGTGCCCCCACGTGTCGTTGATCCGCTTGAAGTAGTCGAGGTCGATCGCCAGCACGGTCACGGGCTGACCGTCGTGCCTGGACCGCTCGGCGAGCCGGTTCGCGTACTCGGCGAGGCCGTTGGTGTTGAGCAGGCCCGTCCGGTAGTCGGTGTGGGCGTCCTCGGCGAGCTGCTCGTGCAGCTGTTCCTGCTCGCTCAGCAACCGCTCCAGGTGGGCCCGCCGTTCTGCGGCGTTGTTCAGCAGGGCGTTGACCAGGATTACCGGGGCGACCAGCAACAGAGGACCGACCCAGTGCGATGTGATCAGCATGCCCAGCATCGCGCCCGCGCCCAAGGTGGTGACCTCGAGCATGTTGTCGGCCTTCGAACCGAGGAACTCGACCAGCCTGGTGTGCGGGGTGACGATCTTCAACGCGGTCGCGATGGTGGCGACCTGGGCGAACCAGTTCAGCGCCGCGGCCAGCGCGAGCACGAGCACCAGACCGAGGTCGGTGGGGATGTTGCCGGTCGCGGCGAGCGAGAAGCCCGAGAGGTGCACGACGGCCCACGCGAGCATGGTGCTGCCCAGGATGCTGGTCGAGCTGAACACGAACCGGTACGGCCTGCGGCGGGCGATGGGCTGGATGAGGATTCTCATCCAGACGGTCACGACGACCGCCAGGCCGCCGGGGAGCGCGATGGCCGCGGCGAAGGTCCACACCGACGTGAGGTCGATGTGCGGACCGGAGGACTCGTCTCGGCGGGACTCCTCGGCGCGACGGACCATCACCAGGTGAACCGTGATCGCCAGGGTGATCGTGCCGAACCGGAGCCAGTCCGTGGTCGAGACGGAACCGAGCGTGGTGAACAGCGACGTGAGCAGCCAGATGGCGGCCCCCGCCACGGCCGATTCGGTCACGATGAAGAAGGCCAGCGCCGCCGGGCGCAGGCTCCACAGCTCCCAGTTCCGGATTGGTACCCAACGGGTTGCCCTGGGAGGCTTGTCGTCAGTCAAACTGTTCTTCACCACGTCCTACCAACCTCACGACGGTGTCCGCACACCGTGGTGCCGTTGGGGTACCCGCTACTTGCACCAGTCGCTGCTCGACGACCATGCGAAGGAGGGTTTGCCATGCGCAACCGCGACATGTGAGCTCCCCCTCCCTTCAGTTCAGGGCCGAAATCTCACCGTACGCAACCGAATCCTCGCTGGACGCGCACGAAAGGTCCGTCATGATTGACAATCGCGATATGTGATGAGTCCGTTTCAGCTCACCACCACCTTCTGGTCGCCGCGCACCCGCGCCCGGCGCCAGGACACCGTGGCCTGGGCTGCGAGAAGCAGCCCGATGCCTCCTGCACCCGCGATGGTCGCGGTGATGGAGCCCACAGCGTGGGCGACCACGCCTGCCAGCGCCATGCCGCCACCCTGGCTCGATCGCAGGGCGGCCCTGCCGATTCCGTACGCCCTGCCGCGGTACGCGTCGGGCAGCATCCTCATCCAGGCCGATCGCGCGGGCGTGTGGTACGCGCCCGCCATGCCCGCGATGACGAGGAGCGCGATCGTCCAGGTCAGGTTCGGGTTGAGCGCGAACAGGACCAAGGGCGCCAACGACAGGATAGCGAGCGGTCCGATCAGCCGCTCGCGTTTGGCGGGTTCCCGAACCCAGCGGAACAGCACCGCCACGCCCAGCACGTTCGCCGCGGGCTCGATCGCCAGGATGAGGCCCACTGCCCACACGGCGTCGAGGCTGGCGGCCAGCGGCACGGCCAGACCCTCGGGCACCATCGCGAGACCGGCGAGCAGGCGCATGCCCATGAGGCTGCGCAGCCGCGGCTCCGTGACGAGGAGCGTGAACACGCCCTGGCGGGGCGGTTCGCCCGACGTGTCGACCTTGCGGTGCCGCCGCGGGTCGGCGGCGGGCCGGTGCTTCACCGACGTGTGGACCAGGATCGCGACCAGCACGAACGTCACGGCGTCGATCGCCAGCGCGACGCTCGGGCTGGCGGCGGTGACGATGAACCCCGCGGCGGCCAGGCCGGCCATCTGCGCCACGTCGACCGAGGTGCCGAACAGGGCGACCCCGTCGTCGTAGCGCTTGTCCGGCAGCACCGACGGCAGGCTCGCCTCCTGGGCGGCGAGGAACGGCGAGGCCGCGAACTGCACGGCGACCAGCAGGACGATCATCAGCCAGAGCGGCATCCCCGGCACCGCCATCAGCCCGACGATCGCGGCCTGGAGCCAGGCGCAGATGATCATCACGGTGCGGCGCGGGAAGCG
>DATMCA010001226.1:0-7054 GCA_035559015.1 Umezawaea sp.
CCCGATGATGGGGATCACCCCCTTCGACATCGACCACCTGATCGCCACCCGATCCGGAGTCGTGTCGAGGGGGGTGATCCCCATCATCGGGCCGAGGAGCGTGGATCAGCTCACGTCCAACCTCGCGGCCGCCGAGGTGGACATCCCCGCGCGGCAGCTCGAATGGCTGGACGAGGTGAGCGCGCCGCACTTGGGATATCCCCACGGGTTGTGGTCGGAGCCCGAGCGGGTGGAGAAGAATCGATTCGCTCAGCCGTGAGGAGCAGATCGTCCATTTCGAGGCCCCTACTTGACGCGTGCGGACACCTCGTCCAGCGCGGTCGTCTCCTCCGCGGTGAGGTCGAACTCGGCCGACGCCAGCAGGGCGGGGAGCTGTTCGACCGTGCGGGCGCTCGCGATCGGGGCGACGACACCGTGGCGGCCGCGCAGCCAGGCGATCGCCACGGTCGACATCTCCACCCCGCGGGCGGACGCGATGTCCTCGACCGCCTTCACGACGGCGAGCCCCGCCTCGGTGAAGTACCGGCCGGCGACGACGCGGCGGAACGGCCGCGGTGTAGCTGTCCGCCGTGTCGATGAAGTTCCCACCGCTCGCGACGAACGCGTCCAGCACCCGGTGCGAACTCGCCTCGTCACTGGTCCAGCCGAACATGTTACCTCCGAGAACCAGCGGGAACACGTCGATGTCGGACCGGCCGAGCAGTGCCATCGAAAATCCTTTTGATCGGACGATCCAGCCCGGCAATGCCTCGGGGACGAACCTCACGACGCGTCGCTGACATCATGGTCGGATGCGAACGCGGCTGATCTTCGTGCGCCACGGCGAGTCGCTCCACACCGCCGATGCCGTGGTCGGCGGTCGCCGAGGGTGCCGAGGACTCACCGCCACAGGCCACGAGCAGGCGCGCACGCTGGCCGGCCGGTTCTCGGACGACCTGGCCGCTGACGGTCCGGTCGCCGTGTACTCGTCCACCCTGCGCCGGGCCGTCGAGACGGCACAGCCGATCGCCGCCGCCTTCGCGACCACTCCGGTGCAGAACTGCGGACTGTGCACGTGGCACGTGCCCTCTTACGCCGACGGTATGCCGACCAGTCGCTTCCGGGCCGATCACGCGATCGCGGGCGGAGGCGTGTTCCGCCCGTTCGAGGAGGGCAACGAGAGCTGGGCCGAACTGGTCGTCCGCACCAGTCGAGCCATCACGGACATCGCGCACCAGCACCACGGCGGCACCGTGGTGCTGGTCGGCCACTCCGAGACCGTGGAGAGCTCGTTCCACGCGTTGGCCGCGCAACCGCTCTACCGGGCATTCGACGTGCAGGTCGCGCCGGCCTCCATCACCGAGTGGATCACCGACGACCATCCCACCGGCTGGCCACCACCTCGCTGGACCCTGTGCCGCTTCAACGACGCCCGCTGTGGTTGACGCACGACCTGCGGCCGTGTCTCCGTCCGACGGCGAACCGGTGCGGCGACTTCATCACCCCTCGACGGACGTCGACTCGCCGCCGCGCAGCGCGTAGAAGCCCGCCGCGGCCGTGCCCAGGCACAGGGCGAGGGCGCTCAGGCCGAGGGACCAGTGGACGCCCACCGCGGCGCCCAGCAGGCCGACCGTGAAGCCGCTGCCTGCCCTCAGGCCGCCCGACGACATGCCGTACAGCCCGATGACGCGGCCGCGGTCGGCGGGTGGGGCGAGGAGTTGGACGACGGTTTGGCCGATCGACATGGATGCCATGTTGGCGACCCCGCCGACCAGCAGCATCACCAGCGCGATGGGGTAGCTGGCGGTGAAGGCGAAGAACAGGCTGGTCAGGCCGTAGATGCCGGTGCTGAGGACGGCGGCTTTGACGTTGGGTTTGATCCGGCCGGTGGCCTCCAGCAGGATGCCGCCGATGACGCCGCCGACGCCGTTGGCGAACAGCAGCACGCCGTACGTGAGGCCCGAGTCGCCGGTGCCCAGGTCGTGGGCGAAGATCGGCATGGACGACTGGAGCGAGGCGCCGACGAAGAACGAGCCGAGGCCCGCCAGGACGATCATGCTGACCAGGGTCCGGTTGGAGCGGACGTCGCGGAACACGCGGATCGAGTCGACGATGCCCAGCCGTGGCCGTTTGACGCCCTCGTTGCGGGTGTGGCCGGTGAACTTGGTGCGGAACAGGAACAGCGTGAGCGGCAGGTAGAACAGGATGTTGACGAAGATGCCCGCCGTGGACCCGAGGAACAGCAGCAGCGCCGAGCCGACGACCGGTCCGAACAGCACGCCGAGGCTGCGGAACGTGGCGTTGAGGCGGATCGCACTGGGGAGTTCGTCGTGCTCGACGAAGTCGTGCAGCAGCAGTTGCTCGCCGGGACCCCATAGGGCGCCCGCGCAGCCGTGCAGCACCAGCAGGACGCACGCGTGCCAGACCTGGAGCGTGCCGGTGAGGAACAGGACGCCCCACGCGGCGGACACGACCATGAACAGGACCTGCGCGCCCTGGATGAGCCTGCGGCAGTCGAACCGGTCGGCGAGCGAGCCGAAGTAGACCGAGAAGAACAGGAACGGCAGCCAGTGGCTGATCACCTGGAACCCGCTGAGCGCGGGGGAGTGGAACTTCTCCCACAGCACCCAGTACGTGATGACGTGCTCGATGTTGTCGGCCATCATCGCCAGGCCCGCGCCGAACAGGTACGGGCGGCAGTCGCGGTTGCGCAGGGCGGCGAACTTGCGCGGCCCCGCCTGCGGTTGGGCGACGTGGGTGGGGACTCCGCACGCTGCGCACATGGGCAGGGCTCTCCTCGGGTGGGTGGTGCTGTCGGTGAGGGGCCCGCGCCAGGGGGTATACGAGGCAGCGTGTCCCGCAATGCACGATAGCAAGTCGGGATCGGACCTCACGTTCCCGGCCGCCCGAGCGTCTACGAGAGGTGAGCGTGAGGCCGTTCGAACAGATCGTGGACCAGTACGGACAGGTGGTCCTGCGGGTGTGCCGTGCCGTCGTCGGCCCGGTGGACGCGGAGGACGCCTGGTCCGAGACGTTCCTGTCCGCGCTGAAGGCCTATCCGGGCCTGCCCGCGGACGCCAACGTCGAGGCGTGGCTGGTCACGATCGCCCACCGCAAGGCCGTCGACATCACCAGGGCGAGGGCTCGCGGGGCCGTGCCGGTGGACGTGCCGCCCGAGGGGACCAGCCGGTCCGGCAGACCGGAGGACTGGGACGGCGACCTGTGGAACGCGCTGGCGAAGCTGCCGGACAAGCAGCGGGCGACGGTCGTCTACCACTACCTCGTCGGCCTGCCGTACCAGGAGGTCGCCGCGATCGTCGGCGGCTCGACCGACGCCGCCCGCCGGGCGGCCGCCGACGGGGTGAAGGCCCTGCGCGCCACCTACAGGGAAGGAGCACCGGTGTGACTGACATCTTCGAGACCCTGCCGGTCGTGGACGAGGCCGCGGACGCCCGGCTGCGGGAACGCCTGGCCGCGGCGGCCGAGCGGGACGGGCTGCTGGACATCGCGTACCGCACGGTCGACTCGCCCATCGGCGGGTTGCTGCTCGCCGCCACGGAGGAGGGCCTGCTCCGGGTGGCCTTCGAGCGCGAGGACCAGGACGCGGTGCTCGCGTCGCTGGCCGACGCGGTGAGCCCCCGGATCCTCGCCGCCCCGGCCCGCCTGGACCCGGTCGCGCGCCAACTGGACGAGTACTTCACCCGCCGCAGGCGGACGTTCGACGTGCCGCTCGACTTCAGGCTGGCCAAGGGTTTTCGGCGGGCGGTGCTCGCGCACCTCGTCGTGATCCCCTACGGCCGGACCGAGAGCTACGCCGAGGTCGCCGCGGCCTCGGGCACCCCGCGGGCCGTGCGCGCCGTCGGCACCGCGTGCGCGACCAACCCCCTGCCGCTCGTCGTCCCGTGCCATCGCGTGGTGCGCTCGGACGGCACGTCGGGGAACTACCGCGGTGGCGAGGAAGCCAAGCGGGACCTGCTGGCCCTGGAGGCGTCATGACCGGCGTGCGGCACACGACCACCGAGTCCCCGGTCGGCGACCTGACGCTGGTCGCGGACGGCGACGCCCTGATCGGCCTGTACTTCGAGGGCCACAAGCGGACCCCTCGGCTGCCCGACCTGGGACCGCGCGACGACACCGGCTTCGACGAGCCGATCCGCCAGTTGGGCGAGTACTTCTCCGGTTCCCGCACCGACTTCGACCTCCCGCTGGCGCCGCGCGGCAGCGCGTTCGAACGCCGGGTGTGGGCGCTGCTGACGAAGATCCCGCACGGCGAGACCCGCACGTACGGCCAGTTGGCCCTGGAGTTGGGCGAACCCGGGTCGGCGCAGGCGGTCGGGAACGCCAACGGGTGGAACCCGATCAGCATCGTCGTGCCGTGCCACCGCGTGGTCGGCGCGAGCGGGAGCCTGACCGGGTACGCGGGAGGCCTGGAGCGCAAGCGGTTCCTGCTGAACCTGGAGGAACCGCCCGCGGAGGCCGACGGCAGGCTCTTCTGACTGGTGTGCGCGGTACGAGGGGCTCGGCTTCACGCTGAGCGCCGAGTCGCGCCACCGGGTGACGACCGAGGCCGGCGGCCCGCTGGTGCCCAGCCGCACCGCGAACCGGTGCGCGTACTTCGGCCAGTCGTTCATCGAGGTGATCGGGATCGTCGACGACACGGCCCCCGACCCGTGGCACGTGCTGCCCCCGTCGACCGGTACGCTGTCATGCTCGGTCGACCGTCCACTTCGGACGGACCGGCGCGGGTGTTCCGGTTGCGGGTCGGCTCGGTGCGGATCGTACCGGTGTCCGCGCCGGCCGATGTGCTGCCGGGGGAGGTCGCGCCGGTGCTGCCGTACTTCGCCGCGGTGGGTGTCGGGGTGGCGGACGTGGACGTGGCCCGGGACCTCGTCAAGGGCAACGGCATCGCCACCCACGACCTGCCGGAGGGCTACTTCGTCAGCGCGGCCGACGCGCACGGGGCCGCGGTGGTGTTCCGGCAGGCGTGAGCCGCGGTGGACTACTGCCGGGGGAACAGTTCCGCGGTCGCGGCGGCGGCTTCCCGCGCCACCGATTCGGCGGGCGCGCCCGCCACGGCCGCCACCTCGGCTCGCTCCAGGATCCTCCAGACCTGCTCCATCTGCGGCAGGGCGGGCATCGGGGTGTACCTCCGGCAGAGTTCACCGAACACCGTCAACGCCTCGTTGGTCGGCGGCACACCCCGCAACGCGTTCGGGGCGCCGATGCTCTTCGAGAGAGCGCTCATGACGTGCTCGTGCGTCAAGTAGTCGGCGAACAGGTCGTGGGCGGTGATCCTGTTGGGGCCCCTGCTGGTGATGACGAACGCGTGGACCAGGCTCAAGGCCCGTGCGGGGCCGCCGTGGGCGAACCTCGGTACCGCGCTGACCGCGAGCGGCACGCCGTGGTCGCCGATGGCGGCGAAAGCGTCCGAACTGGTGATGAGGTAGGGCGTTCGCCCCCGTGCGAACAGGTCGAACACCTCCTCCCGCCCCAGTGATCTCCGAAGCAGGCCGCTGCCCTTCTCGCCGAGGTCCCTCAGCCGTTCGAAGGCCCGGATCGAGCCGGGGCTGTCCAGCCTGATCGAATCCCGGTCCACCGCTCGTCCGGGGTACTGGTTGAAGAGGGTGCCCCCCGCACTGGTGAACAGCGGCCAGATCTGGAACGGGTCGCCGGTCGAGCCGACGCGCACGGCGAACACCTCGTCCACGCGACCGTTGGCCTTCAACTCCTCGCCCCGCGCGATCATCTCCTCGAACGTGACGGGTGCGGACGGCGCCAGGTCCGTGTTGCGGATCAACGCGATCGTGTCGATGGTGGTCGGCAGGCCGTAGAGCTTGTCGTCGACCGTCAGCGCGGAGAGCGCCCACTCCTCGAAGAGTTCCCGGTGGTGATCGGCGAGCACCGTCGACTCGATGAGGTTCCGGTCGATCAGGGAACCGATCCAGTCGTGGGGGCAGACGAGCGCGTCGACCTCCGGCGCCCGTTTCAAGTCCTCGACGAATCGCGACTGCGTCAGGTCCAGCGAACTCGTGTCGAAGGTGACCCGGACTCCGTACGTCGCCTGGAAGTCGTCCTTGAACTCCGCGACGGCCATCGCGCGGGTGGAGTCCGACTTCACGTGCAGTGCGGGATCCAGTTCGCTGATGCGGCCGTACTGGTTGCGCAGCCAGCGCACGCCACCCGAATCGGTGAAGCAGAGCTTCACCCGGTGGACCGATGCCCGTTCGGCCGGTCGCTCCTCGCCCGCCGGGCAGAAGACCGCTTTGTCGGCGGGCGGGACGACCAGGAAGTGGAACTTCGTGCCGTCGGACCGATCGTCGGTGTCCAGGACCGTGAGGAAGACCTGGTAGACCGGCGTTCCCGATGCGTTGCGCACGAACGCCCCCCACCGTCCGTCCTCGGACTCGCCCCACCAGGCCGACACCAGGGACGCCTGGCCTTGGCGCACCAACGCCTGCTGCTTCTCCCTGAGCGCGGCGTTGACCTCGTCGCGGTTGGACTCGATGCGGTACGTGCGGCGGGTGATCACCACGGCTGACGCGGCGAACACCAGCGCGAAGACCGATCCGGAAGCCGAGATCCAGTCGGGGACGTCGCCCCAGCCCATGGCCATTCGCACTCCGCTCGTCGCGGTTGATCGTCCGACGCATGAGCGAGGTCGTGGCGCGCTCGGGGAGCGTTACGGAATCGGTTCTCCGTCAGTCGTCTGCGAGGACCGCATAGGAGCACCTATTGATTTTCGATAGGTACCCATCGATAATCGATGCATGAACCGTTTCGCGATCCTCGTCCTGCGGGCCTTCATCCTGTTCGGTCTCCTCAGCTCCCTCTTCGGGCAGGTGGTCGTCATCCCCGTGCAGGCGGGCGATCAGGCTGAGCAGGTGCCGGAGCTGGCGTCGGTCGCCACGCCGTACGCGGTGCTGGCGATCGTGGTGGTGGCGTGCGTGCAGGCGGCGTTGGTGGCGGTGTGGATGCTGCTGGCGATGGTGGAGTCGGACGCGATCTTCAGCGGGCGGGCGTTCCTGTGGGTTGACGTGGTGACGTGGGCGGCTGTGGTGGCGACCGCCTTGACCTT
>DATMCA010001227.1:0-11761 GCA_035559015.1 Umezawaea sp.
GCGCAGCTCGTTCGGGTCCTGCGACAGGACGTCCTCGCCGTCGATCGTGATGGAACCCGACGTCGGCTCGATGATCCGGTTGATCATCTTCATGGTGGTCGTCTTGCCGCAGCCGCTCGGTCCGACGAACATGAGCAGTTCGCCGGGCTCGACCCGCAGCGAGAAGTTCTCGACCGCGCTCTGCTTCTGACCGGGGTAGTGCTTGGTGACGTCGCTCAGTTCGATGGCGACGCCCGCGGTGGGATCAGACACGGAGGCCCCTCGGCGTGCTGTAGCGGGTGACGAGGACGAAGACGCCGTCGATGAGCAGTGCCAGCAGCACCACGCAGAGCGTGCCCGTCAGGGCGAAGTTGAGCGCGTTGACCGAGCCGAGCGACGACAGCCCGCGGAAGATGTAGACGCCGAGGCCGGGTCCGGCGACGTAGGCCGCGATGGCCGCGATGCCGACGGTGAGCTGGGCGGCCACCCGGATGCCGGTGACGATCACCGGCCAGGCCAGCGGGAGCTGGACGCGGAGCAGCACCCGTGCCGGGGTCATCCCCATGCCCCGCGCGGACTCCACCAGGTGGGCCGGGACTTCCCGGAGGCCAACCACCGTGTTCCGCACGATCGGCAGCAGCGAGTAGAAGACCAGCGACACGATCGTCGGCGCCCACCCGAGCCCGAGGACCGGGCTCAGCAGCGCCAGCAGGGCCAGCGACGGGATCGTGATCGCGATGCCCGCCGCGGTGAGCGAGACGGAGCGGGGGATCGGGCGGTCCCAGACGAGCAGTCCGATGAGGACACCGATCGCGGTGGCCAGTGCCAGGGAGATCGCCACGGCGGCGAGGTGTTGCAGTGCCAGCTCGACGACGTCCTCCCAGCGGCGGGCCAGGAAGTCGTCGAGGTTTGTGAGCTGAAGTCCGGTCACGAGGTGCCCTCCTTCTCGGCCGCGTTGCCGATGGCTGAGGACGATATGGAGCGTGTGTCCTTATGCACAACATGTGTTGGCTATATGGCAACGCTGACCTAGAGTGCGAGCATGGAACAGCGCGGCTCACGGCGCAACTCGGCGGGTTTGGCCAGGGACATCGAGGTCCTGGACGTGCTCAGCCGACCCGAAGCGGTCGAGGCGGGCGGGCTCGGCGTCGTCCGCATCGCCGCCCTCACCGGACGGGACAAGGCGGTCATGTCGCGCACGCTGGCGACCCTCGCGGACAGCGGCCTGGTCGACCGGGATCCGCGGACGCTCACCTACCGCCTGGGCTCCCGGCTCTACGCCCTGGCGGCGCGCACGGCCGAGGGCGCACTGGCCCGGCAGGCGCGGGTGCACCTGAAGCACGTCACCGAGGTCACCAGGGAGACCGCGCACCTGTGCGTCCTGCGCGGCGGCAACGTGCTCACGATCATGAGCGAGCTCAGCCCCAACCAGTTCAAGACCACCGGCTGGGAGGGCGTCACCACCGCCGCCTGGTGCACGCCGTCCGGCCGGGTGCTCCTCAGCGACTGGGACCCCGACTCGCTGGCGCTCTGGTACGCCGAGCACGGCCGCGACGAACCGGTCATCGAACCCCAGGAGCACGCCCGGTCGTCCGCCTCCGGCTTCGCCGTCCTGCCCCGGCCCTCCGCGGCCGACTCGCCGATCCGCGGCCTGGACACCCTGCTCGCCGAACTGGCCAAGGTCCGCGACCGCGGCTACAGCACGTCCGACGAGGAGTTGGAACGCGGAGTCGTGGCCGCCTCCGCGCCGGTGTTCGACTTCACCTCGCGGGTGGTCGCCGCGCTCAACGTCTCCGCCCCGAAGGAGCGCATCGGGTCGCAGCTCGACAAGCTCGGCCGGATCGTGGCCACGGCCGCGCACGAGCTGTCCGTCGCGTTGGGGCACACGGGCTGATCGGCCGCCGGTGGCCGACCAGCCCGCGTCGCGTCAGTACACCGTCGCCAGCGCCGCCGGGGTGAAGGCGGTGATCTCGTGCTCGCGGCCGGTGAGGATCTTGGCCGCCCAGTCCGGGTCGGCGACGAGGGGCCTGCCGACGGCGACCAGGTCGAACTCGTCGGCCTCCAGCCGGTCCAGGAGGGCGTCGATGCCGGTGGTGGCGACGGCCCCGCCGTTCAGGCTGTCCCAGAACTCGTTGTCCAGGCCGACCGATCCGACGGTGATGGCGGGTTTGCCCGAGAGCTTCTTCGCCCAGCCCGCCAGGTTGAGGTCGGACCCGGTGAACGCGGGCTGCCAGTAGCGCCGGGTGGAGGCGTGGAAGGCGTCGGCACCGGCCTCGGCGAGCCTGTCCAGGACGGTGCCGAGGTCCTCCGGGGTCTCGAAGCTGCGGGCGTCGAAGTCGTTGTTCTTCCACTGGGACAGGCGGACGACGACCGGGAAGCGGGGGGAGACCGCGCCGCGGACGGCGGCGACGACCTCGGCGGCGAACCGCGCTCGGGAAGCGGTGTCACCGCCGTAGGCGTCGGTGCGGCGGTTGGACCGCGACCAGAGGAACTGGTCGATGAGGTAGCCGTGGGCGCCGTGCAGCTCGACGCCGTCGAACCCGAGCCGTTCGGCGGTGGCGGCACCCTCGGCGAAGGCCCGGACGACGTCGTCGATGTCGTTCAGGGTCATCGCGCGCCCCGTGCGGGAGTTCCCGTCCACGGGCCGTCCGGCGGCGTCGAGGACACCGTCCATCGGCACGCCCGACGGGCCGACGGCGGGCGCTTCGGCGTGGGGCGGGTCGCCCGCCTTGCGGACCATGCCGATGTGCTGGAGCTGCGAGAAGATCAGGCCGCCCTCGGCGTGCACGGCCTCGACGGCCCGTGCCCAGCCCGCCAGCGGGGCGTCGCCGTACATCCGGGACCCGCTGTCCACCTGCCCGGCCGACGGGTGGTCGACGTACGTGCTCTCGGTGATGACCAGCCCCACCCCGCCCGCCGCGCGCCGGGCGTAGTACGCGGCCAGTTCCCCGCTCGGCACCCCGCCCTGCGAGGCGAAGCGGGTCATCGGCGCCATGACGATCCGGTTGGGGACGGTGAGGCCGCCCAGGGCGAGAGGGCGGGAGAAGGCTTGTGCCGCACGGGTTGTCACTGGAATCGGTCTCCTTCGAGTGGGTCACCCGCTACGCTAGGATCTGACGTTGACGTCAGATGCAAGTCTTGGTGAGCGGCGCCACAGCGAGGAGGGTCGGATGCGGATCGGTGAACTCGCCGCGAAGGCGGGCGTGAGCCTGCGCGCCCTGAGGTACTACGAGGAACAGGGCCTGCTCGCCGCGGAGCGGAGCGCGGGCGGGACGCGGCACTACCCGGACTCCGCGGTCGACCAGGTCTGGATGATCCGGCGGTTCTACGCCGCCGGGTTGGCCAGCAAGGCGATCCGCGCGATCCTGCCGCACGTCGAGAGCGGCGGCGTGACCCCGGAGGTGCTCGCCCTGCTGCGCGGCGAGCGCGACCGCGTCGAGCGGTTGCTCGTCGACCTCACCAACGTCCGGGACAGGCTGGACACCGGGATCGCCGCCGCCACCAACGCCGTGGGCTCGGACCGGAACTGCCTCACCGCCGTGCGGTCGTGCGGCGAGTCGTAGCTGCCTCGGGTGGATGTCCTTGCTGGGCAGGGAGAATGTCAGCCGACCGGAATCCTCGGCCGGCACCGCATCGTTGCCGTCCGGCCGGCCGTGGAGACCGGTTTCGGGTGGATATCCCTCCCAGGCGGGGAAAGCCTCGGCTGAACGGTGCCTTCGCCGGAGCCGACTCGCCGTCGTGCGGGGGTTGCGTTTAGTCCCGACCCGGGCGGATCTTCGGCTCCGGCGAGGACGTGTCAGCCGAACGGCGTCTTCGCCAGGACGGCGTCGCGCAGAGCGACCAGGAGTGCGATCCCCAGTGCCACCAAGGGGCGTCGGTTCGGGCGGACCGGTTTGCCCCGGCCCAGCCGGGCGATCTGCTGCTGGTGCCACGAGCTGTTGAGCAGGTTGTCGACGTCCTTGAGCCCCACGGTCTGCGGCCGGGCCAGGCTGCGCTCCGCGGTCCCGTCCAGCAGTCGTCGCGGGAGGTCCGGTTCGTGCGCGATCGGCCTCGCCAGGCCGATGATGTCGACCGCGCCGCCGTCCAACGCGTCGATCATGCCCCGGCGGGTGCGGAAGCCGCCGCTGAGCATCAGCGGCACCGTCAGCTCCTTCGCGAACCGCTCGGCGAAGTCGAGGAAGTACGCTTCGCGCGCCCTGGTCGACGCCCGCTGCCCGGTCACCATCGCGGCGCTCTCGTAGCTGCCGCCGGACACCTCGACCAGGTGCACGCCCTCGTGCTCCAACGCCTTCGCCACGACCAGCGCGTCGTCGGCGTCGAACCCGCCGCGCTGGAAGTCCGCCGAGTTCAGCTTCACCGACAGCACGAACGACTCCGGGGTCGCCGCGCGGACCGCTCGCACGACCTCCAGCAGCAGCCGCATCCGGTTCTCCAGCGACCCGCCCCAGCGGTCCGCGCGCTGGTTGACCAGCGGTGACAGGAACTGGTTGAGCAGGTAGCCGTGGGCGGCGTGCAGCTGCACCCCGGCGAACCCCGCCTCGGCGGCGACGGCCGCGGCCCGTGCGAACCGCCCCACGATCGTCGGGATCTCCGCCTCCGCCAGGGCACGTGGTGGGCGGAACATGGCCCTGCCCAACGACAACGGCACCGCGGAGGGCGCCACGACGTCCTGACGGCGGCCCGCGGCGGTGACACCGCGCATGGTCTGACGGCCGGGGTGCGACAGCTGGAGCAGCAGGTGGACGTCGGTCCCGGCCGTGACGGCCGCCCATCGCCGCAACGCGGGCAGGTGGCGGTCGTCCTCGATGACGACGTTGCGCCGGGCCTCCAGGGCCGACCCGTCGACCATCACGTTGCCGCTGATCAACAGGCCCGCGCCGGACCGGGCGAGGTGGGCGTAGGCCCGGATCAGCTGCCGGGTGGGAGCGCCGTGGCGGTCCGCGAGCTGTTCGCTGGTGGCTGCCTTGGCCAGGCGGTTCGGCAGCACGATTCCGTTGCCCAGCACGAGTTCGGCGGACAGGGACGAGGGTGGCATCGGGGGTCCCCCAGGGCGACTATACGGTGTACATGTACGCCGTATAGGTCTAGCTGTACGTAGTACGGTTGTCAACATGACGACCAGGGAACGGCTGGACCGCGACACCGTGGTGACCCACGCGATTGCCCTGGCCGACGCCGAAGGCCTGGACGCCGTCACGATCCGCGGGCTGGCCGCGGACCTGGGCGTCACCGCGATGGCGCTCTACTGGCACTTCAAGAACAAGGACGAGCTGCTGGACGGCGTCGCCGACCACCTGCTCCGCGCCGTCGCCCTGCCGGAGGACGACTCCGCCGACTGGGCCGAGCGGTTGCGCGCCACCGTCGCCGCGCTCGTCGCCGCGCTGCGGCCGCACCGGGCGCTGGCGCCCCTGATCCAGCCCAGGGTCCTGGTGAGCGACGCGGGCCTGGCGCTGGTGGAGCACTCCCTGGCGCTGCTGGCCGCCGCCGGGTTCACCCCGGAGGAGGCCGCCGAGCTGAGCGGCCACATCCTCGCCGCGGCCGTCACCCTCGTCACCGCCGAACCCGGTACGGGCGGCGGGGTCGACGACGCGGCGGTCCGTGCCAAGCGCGCGAGCCTGCTCTCCCTGGCCCCCGGCCGGTTCCCGCACGTGGTCGCGGCGGCCGAACCCCTCACGTGGTGCGCGAACGGCGACGCCTACTACGCCAGGGGCGTGGACCTCCTGGTCGCCGGCGTGCGGGGCCTGCGCGCCTGAGCGCTACGGCCGCTCCGGCCGCTCGGTCGCCAGGAGCAGCGCGTCGGCGACCATCGCCATCGTCCGGCGCGCCCGCCGCGGGTCCTCGGTGAGGAAGTAGTGGTCCACGTTCGGCGTCTCGTCCAGGGTCACGGGCACACCCGCCTCCCGCAGCCGTGCCGCGTAGCGCTCGCCGTCGTGCCGCAGGGCGTCGCGCTCGCCGGTGAGCACCAGCGCGGGCGGCAGGCCGGACAGGTCCTCGGCCAGCACGGGGGAGGCGTACGGGTGCGACCGCGTTGCCACGTCGGGGAAGTAGACGCGCCGGACCAGCCGCCGCAGGTCGGTCGAGATCATCCCCGTCGAGTGCTCGGGGAGGTCGCCCGCCATGTCCAGCGCGGGCACGCCGAGCACCTGCAACGCCGGGCGGAACGACCCGGCGTCCCGCGCCTGGAGGCACACCGACGCCGCCAGCCCACCGCCGGACGAGAACCCGCCCACGGTGATCCGCTCACCGTCCAGCCGCAGGTCCCCGCCCCCGGCCGCGGCCCACGCGGCCACGTCGTGGCACTGCTCCTGCGCGACCGGGAAGGTCACGTAGGGCCCGGTGCGGAAGTCGACGTTGAGGACGACCACCCCGGTCGTGGCGGTGAGGTAGCGGCACCACCAGTCGTCCATCGCCGGGTACCGCATCAGCCACGCCCCGCCGTGGAAGTGGACGTGCGCGGGCGCCGGGTCACGGGAATCTCCGGTGCGGTGGACGTGCACGGGCACCGGTCCGTGCCGCGTCGGCACCCGCACCACCCTGGGCGCGGGCAACTCGTTCCCGGCGAACCGCAGGTCCTCGCCGTAGCGCACGGTCCACCGCGCGGTGGCGTGCATCACCATCGCCTTCACCCGGTCGTCGAATCGCACACCGGACGTTCGTGGCGGGACCGTCATCCGGATCACCGCCCGTCGATCAACAGTGGAGGCACGGGGGGTGTCGGCGTTCTGGCAGGCTGCACCCCGAGCGGCGTGCGCGCGTCGCCGGGGAGGGCGAAGACCGTGAGCTCTGGAGACCGCCGCTGGACCGATCGGGGCGAGGCGATCGGCCACGGGCTGATGTGGTCGGCGCGCTGGAGCACGAGGCTGGCGCTGATCGCGGTGGGCGTGGTCCTGCTGTGGATGCTCATCGGCAAGATCTGGGTCGTGGTCATGCCGATCCTGCTCGGCCTGCTCATCACCACCGTCCTCTGGCCGCCCGCCAGGTGGCTGCGCTCGCGCGGTGTCGCCCCGGCGCTGGCCGCGTCGATCGTGCTGCTGGTCGGACTGGCCGTCCTGGGCGGCGTGCTGGCGCTGATCTCGGTCTCGATCGCCTCCGGCGTCCCGGACATCGCCAGCAGCGCGTCCAAGGCCATCGACCAGGCGCGCGACTGGCTGTCCGGACCCCCGTTCAACCTGGCCGACAGCAAGCTCGACGAACTCCTCCAGCAGGGCACCGACCAGCTCCAGGCCAGCGTCGGCTCGATCGCCAACGGCCTCATCACCGGCGTCGGCACGGTCACGTCCGGTGTGGTCACCGGAATCCTCGCGCTGCTGCTGGCCTTCCTGTTCGTCAAGGACGGCCCCAGGTTCACGCCGTGGCTGCGCGGCCTGGTCGGCGACCGCGCGGGCGGCCACCTGACCGTCGTGCTGGAGCGCGTCTGGACCACGCTGGGCGACTTCATCCGCACCCAGGCGATCGTGAGCGCCGTCGACGCGGTCCTCATCGGCATCGGCATGCTCGTCCTGGGCGTCCCGCTGGCCATCCCGTTGGCGGCGCTGACGTTCCTCGGCGGTTTCATCCCGATCGTCGGCGCCTTCATCGCCGGCGCGGTGGCCGTCCTGGTCGCGCTCGTCAGCAACGGCGTCACGGCCGCGGTGATCCTGCTGGTGATCGTCGTCGTGGTGCAGCAGTTGGAGGGCAACGTCCTCCAGCCGATCCTCCAGTCCCGCAGCCTCCGCCTGCACGCGGCGGTCGTCCTGCTCGCCGTGACGGCGGGCAGCAGCCTGTTCGGCATCGCGGGCGCGTTCCTGGCCGTGCCGGTCGCCGCCACGGTCGCCGTCGTGATGCGGTACCTGAGCGAGGTCATCGACCGGGGCAGCGCCGCCCCCGTCACCGTCGAGGACCAGCCCCTGCAGGGGATGGAGGAGATCGACCGGGCCACCTGAGGGTCAGAAGCGGGCCAGGTGATCGTCGAGGACCGCGAGCGCCTCGGCGGGTCCGTGGTGCCCCGCGAGGGTGTGGGCGGTGAGCCCGTCGGTCAACGCGACGAGCCTGCTCGCCTCCCGATCGGCGTCGGCGATCCCGGCGGCCCGCAACTGCTCGACCAGGTAGGCGTGCCCCTCGGCGTAGCCGGACCTCAGGTACTCGGCGATCCTCGCGTCCACCGCCGCCCGTGCGAGGAAGGTGACGGCGACCCGCGCTTCCAGGAGGCGCTCGTCGTCCAGCGGCAACGTCTGCACCAGCACCGCGCGCACCCGCTGGAGGGGGTCGTCCGGGTCCGCCAGCTCGGCGAACGCCTCCCCGACCCGGCGTCCGAAAGGCGGCGCACCGGGCCCGCGCCTGGGACAACGTCGAGGTCCGGCAGGCTGACGCGACGACGGTCGAGTTGGAGCCCGAGTCCTACGACGCCGTGCTCGCCTCGTTCTCGATCAGCGCCACCCGGGACGTCCCGGCCGTCGTCGACACCGTCCACCGGGCACCGCGTCCGGGCGGGCGGCTCTTCGCCCTCGACGAGCGCCTGACGCCCCAGCCCTCGCACCGGTCGTCATGATCACCGCTGTGAAGGCCGGTGATCCTTGCCGCTGACACGATTCGACCGGGTGAAGGAATGCCTGGGCGGGAGGCCCACCGGGCTACCTGAGCCGGGCCACGACGTGGTTCGCGGCGTCGCGCAGGGCCTCGGCGACGGCCTGCGGTCCCTCGGACGACGAGCTGCGGGCGATCCCGTGCGCCATGGTGGTGAACACGACGTCGTGGAACGGCTTCTGCAACTGCCAGTAGAGCCTGCCCGCCAGGTGGTCCGGGGTGAACGTGATCCTCTGGCGGTAGGTCGTGCGGCCGTCGTGCCGCTCGACGCCCATCTCCAGGACCGTTTCGCCGGGCATCCTCATGTCCGCCCGCAGGACCAGGCGGCGGGCGTCGTCGTCGCGGTGCAGCACGGTCCAGAAGTCGACGACGTCGCCGTCGGAGATCTCCGGCGCCCGGCCCCGGTAGAGGCCGACGCCGCCCGCCAGGTGGTCGAGCGCGCCGCGCACGGTCCAGACCAGCGGGATCGTGCGCCAGCCGTTGGCACCGCCCAGGCCGGTGATGGTGCGCCACACGTCGTCGGGCCCGGCGGTGGTCGGCACGACGACCTCGTCGACGAACGGGGTCCCGAACGTGGCCGGGGGACCGGCGGCCAGGGTGTCGCGGATCGCGTTGTCCACGGTCGTGGGCCCGCCGGGCGGCGCGGGCAGCACCTCGGTGACGTCGCCGTTCGTGGGTTCCAGGTCGTGGTCCAGGGACTCGAACAGCGGCCTGGCCACGGCCGCGGGAACCGCCGTGACGAGGCCGGTCAGCCGGGCCGCCAAGCGGTGCGACCACAGGGGAGCGGGCACGGGGAGGCGGACCCGCAGACCGGTCACGCGGGCGTACCGCTGCACGAGCGCCAGGTAGCTCAGGGCCTCCGGGCCGGACACGTCGAACGTCCCGCGGACCGGTCGCTCCAGGTCGGCGGCGGCCAGGAGGTAGTGCACGACGTCCGCGGCGGCGACCGGCCTGCTGGTGTTGCGCATCCACCGCGGCACGGGCACCCACGGCGAGAGCCGGGCGGTGGCGAGCAGGTCGAAGCTGGTCGAGCCGTGACCGATGATCATGGACGCCTGGAGCGCCAGCGCGGGCACGGTCCCGCTCGTGAGGATGTCGCCGACCTCCGCCCGCGAGGCGAGGTGCTCCGACACGTCGGTCGCCATCGGCCGCGGGCCGCCGACGTAGACGACCTGCCGGACGCCCGCCAGCGCCGCCGCCTGGGCCAAGACGGTCGCGGCGCGGCGGTCCACGTCGGCGAAGTCGTCGCGTTCCAGCGAGTGCACGAGGAAGTACACGACCTCGACGCCCTCCAGTGCGGCGCGCACGGCCTCCGGATCGGTGGCGTCACCCCCGTGGACGGCGACCCGCGAGGGGAGGGAACCGGACGCCCGCACGAGCGCGCTCACCTCGTGTCCCGCGGCGACGAGCGCCGGGACCAGCAGCGAGCCGAGGTAGCCCGTCGCGCCCATGACCAGGCATCGGGTCATGACCGGCACGGCCTGGCGGAGGCGGGTAGTCGCATCGGGCCCACGCTAGGGGCAAGTGAACAACCGCGCTGATCAGCGGTAGCGTCGACGCACGTGCTCACCACGATCGCCGTCCTGTTCGCGCTCGGCTGCCTGAGCGGTGTGACGACCGTGCTGTTCGGGTTCGGCGGCGGGTTCGTCACCGTGCCGGTCGTGTACGCGGTGGCCGCGACGGGCCCGGACGCGATGCACGTCGCCGTCGGGACGTCGGCGGCGGTCATGGTGGTGAACTCGTTCGGCGCGACGCTCACGCTGCACCGCTCGGGCCGGTTGCGCCGGGAGTACCTGTGGCCGCTCGCCGCCTACGTGGCCGTGGGCGCGGTCATCGGCACGCTGGCGGCCACCGCGGCCCCGGACCCCCCTGCTGCACGCGCTGTTCGCGGCGTACCTGGTGGTGACGATCCTCGACAGCGTCCTGCGCCGCGGTTTCCTGCACGGCGGCACACCCCGACCGCTCGGCCGGATCACGACCACGGCGGGAGGCGTCGGCATCGGGGTGGTGGCGAGTTTCCTGGGCGTGGGCGGCAGCGTGATGACGGTGCCGCTGCTGCGCCGCCGCGGCCTGCCGATGGTCGAGGCCGCGGCCATGGCGAACCCGCTCAGCCTCCCGGTGGCGGTCATCGCCACGGCCATCTACCTGACCGGCCCCGGCCCGACGGGCGTGGTCGACCCGCTCGCCGCGGCCGCCCTGCTGGCGGGCTCCCTGCCGACGATCGCCCTGTCCCGCAGGCTGCTGCCCCCGATCCCCGACCGGGCCCACGCCGTCGCCTACGTCGGACTCCTGATCGCGGCCCTGGTGGCCGTGCTGGTGTGAGCGCGCGGAATTGTCGGACCCCGTCGGTAGGTTGACGGCGTGAACCGCACAGATCGTCTCTACGCGCTGGTCGAGGAGTTGCGGGCCGCGGCGCCGCGGCCCAGGAGCGCCCGTTGGCTGGCCGGCCGCTTCGAGGTCAGCGCGCGCACGGTCGAGCGGGACATCAGCGCGTTGCAGCAGTCCGGCGTGCCGATCTACGCCGAGCCCGGCCGCACGGGCGGGTACGTCGTGGACCGGGCGCGGACGTTGCCGCCGGTCAACCTCACCCCGGACGAGGCCGTCGCGATGGCGCTGGCGCTGCGCCGGCTGGAGGACACGCCGTTCCGGGTGACGGCCGGTTCGGCGCTGCGCAAGCTCGTCGCGGCGATGCGGGCCGATGACGCCGCCGCTGCCGAGGACCTGGCGGGTCGCATCCACCTGCTGGGCGACGGTGCCGCCGGGCCACCACCGGTGCCGCACGCGATCGCCGACGCGCTGGCCGCCCGCCGCGTCCTGCGCATCGGCTACGGCGACCGAGCTGGATCCGCGACGACGAGGGAGGTCGAGCCGCTCGGGTACGTCGCCAAGGAGACCCACTGGTACCTGATCGGGTGGTGCAGGTTGCGCGACGCGCTGCGGGCGTTCCGCACCGACCGGATCACGTCGATCTCGGTCACCACCGAGGTGCCCCCGCCGCGCTCGCTGCGCGGCGAGGACCTCGACATCCGCTACGGGGTGGTCGAGCAGCTCACCCTCGGCTGACCGCGGGGGGCTTGAACACCGCGAAGTGGTTGCCCGCCGGGTCGAGCAGGTGCGCGAACGTCACCCCGACGGGGTTGACCTCCGGCGCGCGCTGGACCTGTCCGCCCGCCTTCTCGGCCAGGGCGCACGCCGCCTCGACGTCGTCGACGACCTCGCG
>DATMCA010001228.1:0-3952 GCA_035559015.1 Umezawaea sp.
AGAGCCCTGTCAGACCGCTGGCGAGACGGCCGGTCGCCCGGCCGTCAGCCCGATGACAGCCATCCGACAACCTCGCCCCGCGACTGTCGTTGCACGGGAAACCACGCATGGCCGTCCAACGGGCCGTCTGCGCGCTCGGCGCGGCGTTGCGCACCGGCAACAACGACAAGCTCCTCCTCTGCGAGCCCGGCTTCGGCGCTGTCCTCTCACCCCAGCGAGAGGTCCTCGACCGGGTCGACGAGCCTGCCGCCACAGGCCGCATCGACGCCGCACTTGAGCACTTCTACCGCGAGGCCGTCGGCATGACCGCCGATCACGTCGGTTCGCTGCTGTTCTTGTTCGCTTCGCAGCATCCCGACCCGCAGCGCCCGGCGCTGCGCCCGACCAACCTGGGGCACCAGAGCAGCCGGCGTTCAATTCGTTCCGTTAGACCATCGATCTGCTGTTGCCGGTGGTGAACTTCAAGCACCGTGAGACAGCTTCGTCGCCGCGCGTAGTCGTGCGCCTTGCTCGAGAACTGCCCGAGAAGGGTCGATGAGCGATCAACGATGGTGATCTTCCCGGCGGTGTCGAGGCGGCCGGTGCTCTGCAGAGCCTGCATCAGTTCGGCCAAGGCGCCGGTGGTCTCGACTCCGGTCGGGCCGCCACCCACGACCACCACGTCGAGGGCTCCTGGCTCAGCGGAACCGCGCCCGGCCATGGCCTCCCGCAGCAGATGCTGAAGGTGCACGCGCAGCCGCTCGGCGTCGGCCACCGAGTACAGCGGGAATGCGTGCTCGGCCGCCCCGGGCACACCGAAGAAGTTCGGCCGGGCACCCGCGGCCATGACCAGGTGCGAGCCCGTCAGGGTCTGGCCGTCCGAGAGCACCAGGCTGGGTGGGGAGAGCGTGACAGCGGACACGTGCGCGGTCACGAGTGTCACCGACGGGTAGTCGGCGAAGATGACCCGATGCGGCCTGGCGATGTCCTCGGCGGGGAGCTGCGAACTGGCCACCTGGTAGAGCAACGGCTGGAACTGGTGGTAGTCGTTGCGGTCCACCAACACCACATCGATCCCCTCATCGCCCAGCTTTTGCGCGCAGGCGACTCCGGCCAGTCCTCCGCCCAGGACGAGCACCCGATCGGCCATCGTGTCGGTCTCGTTCACCCCGTCCACTCCTCGAGTCGGTCGGCGAGGATGATCCGGCCTGCGGCTTCGATGAGGGCGAGGTGGGAGAAGGCTTGGGGGAAGTTGCCGAGGTGGCGCGCGCGGTCGACTTCGAATTCTTCGGCGTAGAGCCCGAGTGGTGAGGCGATCCGCAGGAGGCGTTCCATGAGGTCCGTGGCTCGCTGCATTTCACCGACGATGGTGAGCGCGGACACCAGCCAGAAGCTGCAGATGAGGAAGGTGCCTTCTTTGCCGGACAGGCCGTCATCGGTCTCGCCGGTGACGTAGCGCAGCACGAAGCCGTTCTCGGAGAGCTCGGAGGAGATGGCGTTGACGGTGTTCTTCATCCGCTCGTCGCTTCCGGGGAGGAACCCGAACAGGGGAGCGAGCAGCGTGGAGGCGTCGAGTGCGTCGGTGTCGTAATGTTGCCGGAGGACGCCGCGGTCGCTGACACCGTGCGCGAGGATGTCGGCGCGGATCTCCTCGGCGGTCTTGGCCCATGTCTGCTGCAGTTGGCGGTCACCGCGGATCTCGGCCAGCTTGGCGGCCCGGTCCAGGGCGACCCAGCCCATCAGTTTCGACGACACGTAATGTTGGGGTTTCCCGCGGGCTTCCCAGATCCCTTGGTCGGGCTGACGCCAGGCCGCGATGGCGCCTTCTGCCTGGGACCGCACGAGGGGCCACAGGCGTCGTGGCAGGTGTTGGCTGCGGCGGGTGTGCAGCAGGATGGAGTCGAGTACCGCTCCGAAGACGTCGTTCTGGCGCTGGTCGAACGCGCCGTTGCCGATCCGTACCGGGTGGGCGCCCTCGTAGCCGGACAGCTCGTCTCGTGTCGACTCGGTGAGGTCTCGCCGGCCGTCGATCCCGTACATGATCTGCAGGCTGCCGTCCTCGACGGGTTCGACGTCGGCGACGAACTGCATGAACTCGTCGGCCTCCCAGTCCAGGAGAAGGTAATGCAGTGCCTGGAGGGTGAAGGTGCTGTCCCGCATCCAGGTGTACCGGTAGTCCCAGTTGCGCTCGCCGCCGGGTGTTTCGGGCAGCGAGGTGGTCAGCGCGGCGACGGTGGCACCGGTGGGCATGTAGGTCAGGCCCTTGACCGTGAGCGCTGATCGCTCGAGCGGGTGCCGTAGCGGGTGGTCGGGAATGCGTGCTCGGCCGAGCCAGCTGCGCCAGAACCGGACGGTCGCCTCGATGCGGGCGGCGGCGTCGGCGACGTCGGTGGGGGAGGCGAGCCCGTCGGCCCAGGAGAGTGCGCAGAAGGCCCGCTCGCCCTTCGCCAGCACGTGACGGGCGCGGGCGGAGCTGCCTTCGATGCCGATCGACAGGTCGGTGCTCAGCCGGAGGGTTTGCCCGGCGCCGGAGGCGTCCGCGGCGTGGCCGGCGTCGTCGACCAGCGTCCACGCGGCGGGATCGCGGCCGTAGTCGAAGGCCGGTTCGCAGACCAGTTCGATCTCGACGGATCCCTCGAGGCACTCCACCATGCGCACGAGGAGGTGCTCGGCGTCATCGTCGGCGGGCGGTCTGGTGTGCGGGGTGACCGTGTCCGGCCCCTGTCGTGGCCCCATCGTCAAGGCCTCGTGGACGACGATCCATCCGCCGGGGGTGTGCCAGGTGGTGGTCAGCACATGGGTACCGGGCACGTAGGTCCGCGCATTGGGCACATTGATGCCGTAGGGGCCGAGCCGGAACGAACCTGCACTGCGGTCGAGGAGGTTCCCAAACGCACTGGGCGAGTCGAAGGCGGGCACGCACAGCCAGTCGACCGAGCCGTCCGGGGCGACCAGCGCCCCGGTGTGGCAGTTCGACAAGAACGCGTAGTCGGCGATGGGCGGGAAGGGCGATGTCGTGAAGCTCATCTGCCTGACTCCTCAATAGTGTCGTGAGTGTCTTGGTCGTGCCGCTGTCTTTGGTCGCGGCCGATCGTGGTTGGGTGTTGTTACCGAACGTGCTGATGCAGGACGTGATCGGCGACGTCGTCGACGCCCTCCTCGGGAAGGAGACCGCGCTGGTCGAGGATGTAGAGCAGGACGAACCCGGGGAGCACGACGACGACCGCCAGCACCACCACGGCCAGCACCGCGGTCAACGTGCCGGACGGGGACGCCGCCGCGGAGAACGTCAGGCTCTCCGGCAGGATGTAGGGCGACTGCGCCACACCCCAGGAGATGACGGCGGCGGCGACCGCGACCACGGCGAGGGCCCGGGCGCCACGGGCGGCGTGGCGGACCAGCAGCAGGAGCGCGCCGGCGCCGCAAGCGCCGCTGAGGATCACCACCGGCAGGGCGCGGGTGGTGAGACCGTCGAACAGGTAGGCGGCGTCGGCGCGCAGCACGACGGCGCCGGCGACAGCGATCACGGCCACGACGACGGCGGAGACAACGGCTCTGCGGCGGAAGTACTCGGCCATGTCCGTCTCGTTCAGGCGTCGGGCGTCCCACACGAGATACACCGCAGATAGGTAGGCGGCCGCGGCCACGGCCAGGACGCCACCGACGACCGAGGTCGGGTTGATCCAGCTGACCACCGGATCACCCGCCTGGCCGCCGGCCGGCACCCGTCCCGAGGCGATCCCGCCCGCGATCGCTCCCATGCAGTAGGGGACGAGCACGGAGGACAGGGCGAACGCTCCTCCGAGAACGCGGCGATTGCGGGTGGTGACGACCACCTTGCGGAAGGCGAAGCTCGCTCCGCGCAGCACGATGCCAAGGGCCGCGATCATCAACGGGACGAACAGCGTCAGCGTGATCGAGGCGTAGGCCTCGGGGAACGACGTCCACAGGATCACAAAAATGAAGATCAACC
>DATMCA010001229.1:0-8269 GCA_035559015.1 Umezawaea sp.
ACCGCGCCGACACCGTGCACGTGGCTCGTCTGGTCGCTGAGCACGACGCACCGGGAGCGACCGTCCTCCGCAACCTCGCTGCGGCGCTGGACCAGCCCGACATCGCACTTCCCGAGATCTCACCGGAAAACCTGCGCCACATCCGCGTGCAGGAAGCGGTGTTCCGAGCACTGTCCGGACCCTACATGCCGAGGGCGAAGCGGCTGGCCGCGCTGCGCACCGAGGTGGAGGTCGGCAGCGGAGGCCAGAGGGGCGCGGCCGGGATGTCCGCCGCAGGAGGCGAAATGACCAGTCGTGATCAGGGTGGACCCGCGCAACGCGCACAGGTGTGGGGACAAGTCCCGTTGCGCAACAACGACTTCGTCGGTCGTGAAGCCCTGCTGGAGCAGCTGCGTAGAAGACTGGCCGAGGGCGGGGCGACGGCGGTCCTCCCGGAAGCACTGCACGGCATGGGTGGTGTGGGCAAGTCGCAGACCGTCGTGGAGTACCTGCACCGGCACGAAGCCGAGTACCAGTTGGTGTGGTGGGTTCCCGCCGAGCACCAGGCGCAGATCAAGTCGAGCTTCGTCGAACTGGCCCGGAAACTGGGGCTCCCCGCCGGGTCGGCGGACGCCGCCGTGTCCACGGTGCTGGCCGCTCTCGCCGAGGGCAAGCCGTATGCGCGTTGGATCATGGTGTTCGACAACGCGGAACGACCGGAGGACCTGCTGCGATTCATCCCGACCGGGTCGGGGCACGTGGTGGTGACGTCCCGCAACGCGGACTGGAGCGGTCACGCCCATTCCGTCGAGGTCGACCTGTTCACCCGCCAGGAGAGCGTTGAGCTGCTGCACCGGCGCGGTGGTGAACTGGACGACGCCGAAGCCGACGCGTTGGCGGAGGCACTGGGCGACCTGCCGCTGGCGATCGAGCAGGCGGCGGCGTGGCGGGCGCAGTCCGGGATGCCGGTGGCGGAGTACGTCGAGCTGCTGCGGCTCAACCGGGACGAGCTGATCGGGGAGGGGATGTCCGACGACGACCAGCTCCCGGTCGCCGCCGCGTGGAACGTGCCCCTCGACCGCCTCAGCCGTGATCACCCGGCCGCGTTGCAACTCCTCCAGATCTGCGCGTTCTTCGGTCCCGAACCCATCTCGCTGAGGCTGTTCCAAGGGGTGCGCGACGCGCCCGTGCCGGTGGAACTGGGCGAGGCGCTCAACGTGCCGATCAAACTGGACCGGGCGATCCGCGAGATAAAGAAGTACAGCCTCGCGAAGATCGACCACCGCAGCGACACCATCCAACTGCACCGGCTCGTCCAGGCGGCGGTCAAGAACCGGCTCAGCGAGCAGGGCCGCGAGGACATGCGGCACGCCGTGCACGTGCTGCTGGTCAACGGTGATCCGCAGCGCCCGGAGGGCTCCGGGAGCTGGCAGCGCTACGCGCAGTTGCTGCCGCACGCGGCGGCGTCCGAAGCGATGGACTGCGAGTACACGTGGGCCAGGGCCATGATGACGAACTTCGTCCGGTACCTGCTCGCGAGCGGTGACTACGACGGTGCGATCGAACTGTCGGCGCGCGGCGTCGAGATGTGGCGGCTGACCCTGGGCGAGGACAGCCTGGAAACGCTGGAGATGCGACGGCTGCACGCGGTGGGGTTGCGGAGGTTGGGGGACGTCCGGCAAGCGGTCCAGCTCAACACCGGGACCTACGAGGCGCTGCGGGCCGCTGTCGGCGACGACCACGAGCAGGTCATCAGCATGATGGATGTGATCGCGGCCGACCTGCGCACGGAGGGCCGGTTCGCGGACGAGTTGCGCATGCAGGAGGACGTGTACCGCAGGGCCTGCCGGGTTCTCGGGGAGGACGACCCGAACACCTTGAAGTACGCGAACAACCTGGCCAGCTGCTACCGCCAGATGGGCTTCTTCGACCGCGCCTACGAACTGGACCGGGAAACGCTCCAGAGCCGGATCGCCGTCGTGGGCTCCGACCACCTGTGGACGCACAAGTCGCGCAGCGCGTTGGCGACCGACCTGCGGGAACTGGGGAACTACCAGGACGCGCGGTCGATGCAGGAGGCAACGCTCAGCCGCTCGCGCGAGCTCTTCGGCGAGAACCACCCGCACACGATCGGCACGGCCCGCAACCTCGCCGTCGCCCGCTGCCGGGCCGGGGACCACGAGGGCGGGAGGATGCTCGCGGAGGACTGCTTCACCCGCTACCGCAGGCGGTACGGGGAACGCCACGGCGACTCGGTCACGTGCCTGATGACGCTCTCGGTCGACCTGCGCCACCTCGACGACATCGCCGGGGCGATGGAGATGGCCGAGCGCAGCTACCAGTTGTTCGTCGAACTCCAGGGGGAGGACCACCCGTACACCCTGATCGCGGCCACCAACCTGGCGGTCAACTACCGGTTGTCCGACCAGGTGGAGCGCGCCCGCGACCTCAACGCCGCGGTGACCTCGACACTGCACCGGCTCTTCAACAGCGATCACCCGTTCGCCCTCGTGAGCACGGCGAACCTGGCGAGCGACCTCGCCGCGCTCGACGAGCACCCGCGCGCGAAGGACATGGACGAGGAAATCCTGACCCGGTCCACCAGGGTGCTGGGCGGTGATCACCCGACCACGCTGGCGATCGCGCTGAACCTCGCCATCGACCTGCGGAACCTCGGCAGACCGGAGGAGTCCTCGGTCCTGCACACGAGGACCGTGGAACGACTTCGCCGGGTGCTCGGCGAGAAGCACCCCACGACGGTGCTGGCGACCAAGCTCATCCGGGGGAACTGCGACATGGACACCATGCAGCTCTGACCTCGGACCCGCCGTCCACCCGACCCTGTCGGCCGGACGGCGGGCCGTCCTAGCTGGTCGCCGCCGAGGGGATTTCCCCGTGCTCGGCCTGCCAGAGCGCGCGGTGGTCGGCGATCGCCCGCGCCACCGCCCCCGTGCGGTCCGCGGCCGTCAACGCCACCTCGCACTTCGCCAGGCGGTCCGACAGGGCGTTCAGGAACCTGGTGCCCTGCTCGTTGAGGTGGTTCGACGCCGCGACGTCCTCGATGGCCATGCGCACCTGGAGGGCGCGCAGGACGAAGGTGGATCCGGCGTCCGCCACCCGGTTCTCGGGTACCTGATCACGCCGGTCGTGCCAGAACTCCACCACGCTGGTGAAGGCGTAGATCCCGTGCAGCACCCCGTCGAGCGGGCGGGGGTCGTCCCTCCACGGGGCGTAGAAGTAATCGCAGTGGTGGGCCTCGTGGAGAATCGTGATCTCGAAGACCGCGTTGAGCTTGGAATGCTGGAGTTCGTGCACCAGGGCGTCGGCGAGATCGTCGGCCGACGGCTTCTCCGACAGCGAGATCGCGCCGAACGCCCCGGCTGACGAGGCGCCCACCAATCGGCCCTCACGGGTGAGCGGAACGATGCTGATGAGTCCCGCGGCGAGTTCTTCGGCGTAGCCGGAGTTCCAGTGCACGAGAATCGACCACGCGTTGTCGAGCTGCGCGCTCCAGGACCGGAATTCCGAATCCTTGAGGGGAGCGGGCGCCGTGGAGTCCTCGGTGAAAGCCCGATGAGGATCGATGTCGTCGAAAACGACGTCCAACCGCATCCCCGCCGCCTCGGTCCGGTGCGTGCGCACCGCCCGGAACGAGTCGGCCTCCGCGGCTTCGCAGTTCGGCGTGGTCGTCGAACCGTCGTGGTCGACGACCACGTAGTCCGCCGAGTCGTCCACAACGTCGAACTGCCCCACCGTCGGAAGGCTCACCACGCCTTGGACGACCGGTACCGGGAGGGAGAAGGCGATTCCGGCGCGAATGGCCGCGGCCGCCGCGATCGCGTGCACGACGCCGACGTCCGCCCGATTCGACGGGGTGTCCTCGAAATCGGCGGAGGCCTTGTCCAGGCCACGCCTGATCCACAACCCGACGGCGGGGAACATGACGATCTCGTCGACGACATCGGGGAATGAGTCTTCCGCTCGCAGCAGAAGTCGCCAGGCTTCTTCGACGTCGGGTAACGACTCCTTCACCGGGCGATGTCGACGGATTTCTCCGACCAACCCGATCAGCAACTGCTTTCGCTGAGAATGCTCGATTCCGCGCAGAAAGCGCATGGTGGTGGTGCTGATGGGGCCGCGATAGATTTCCGCGAGCATCGGGGCGAGGTCAGGGGTGCCCTGCGGCTGCGAACCTGGGTAGCCAACTTGGTTAGTCACGTTGGCTCTGGACCAGTTCTGTGAGTGTCTGCCGCCTTGCCTTCTCGACCGTTCGGGTGATGGCCTCGTCGAGGGCGGGCGAGGATATCGAGTCCAGCTCGCGCAGGGTGAGGGAACTCAGGTCGAACGGGTGCATGCCCATGCGGGGCGGCGAACTCGCCGTCACTCCAGGCCCTCCAAGTCGTGCTGTGATTTTCGTCACAATTTGGCCATGATAAGGAGGTAATTGTGTCATGTTCGCGCTTGTATGCCCGGCTGCATTTGCGGCAAAAAACCGCACATCTTTGTAACAATTTCGTTCCATCGCCGGAGCTAATCCGGGTATGAGTTCCTGTTGTTGACCAGTGGCCCATTCAAGGGTCGGATGTCCGACTTTTCGACCTCCGCCAGTGACTCCCGCGGAGCCCTCATCACGTCCTCCCGCAGCCCAGGGCTGACCGCGATCGTGATCGCTGCCAGGACGCTGGTCCGCGAGGCGACCAGGGCGAGGGAGACGGCGCACAGAGGGACGGCGTCTTCGACGGCGAGGTCGATGTCGGTGACGAGGTCGCGTTCCGACTTCTCCTGGACGGTGCCGGTGGCGCGGGTGGTGACGATCCTGCTGCCGATCGCCGCGGCTTCGGGGGCGATCGGCAGCAGGTCGCGGTGGCTCAGCGGTCGACTGCGCGGGGGAGGTCGGTGGTGAACACGTCGACCTGCGGGAGGTCGTGGCCGAGGCGGTCGCGTTTCGCTGTCAGGTAACCGATGTTGTGGTCGTTGGGCTGCACGAGCAGCGGCACGCGGGCCGTGACGGTGATGCCGTTGGACTCCAGGGCCTCGATCTTGTCCGGGTTGTTGGACATCAGCCGGACGGAGTTGACCCTGAGGTGCTTGAGGATCCTCACGGCGGGGCCGTAGTCGCGGACGTCCACGGGGAGTCCCAGCGAGGTCGCGGAGTCCAAGGTGTCCATGCCCTGCTCGTCCTGGAGCACGTGGGTGCGGACCTTCTCGACCAGACCGATCCCGCGACCCTCGTGACCGCGGAGGTAGACCAGGATCCCGCTGCCCTCCGCGACCATCCGGTTGAGGGCGGCGTTGAGCTGCTCCCCGCACTCGCAGCGCATGGCGCCGAAGATGTCGCCGGTCATGCACTCGGAGTGGACGCGGACGAGCACGTTCTCCCTCATCCGCGTCTTGCCGTAGACCAGCGCCATGTGCTCGTGGCCGTCCGCGCGGAACGCGACGGCGCGGAAGGTGCCGCGACGTGTCACCAGATCGGACTCGGCGACGTCCTCGTGGCTGATGGCTTCCTCGTACATCCGATCCCCTCATCGCCCGAGACCGGCCCAGCGTCATTACGCTCGGCCGGAAGTTGCACCGTAACCCGCTCACCTGGTGGAGGTCACCCTGTTCAGCATCACCGTCCGCGACCACGTGATGGTCGCGCACAGCTTCCGCGGCGAGGTCTTCGGTCCGGCGCAACGTCTGCACGGGGCAACGTTCGTGGTGGACGCGCGGTTCAAACGGACCGATCTCGACGCGGACAACATCGTCGTCGACATCGGACTGGCCACTGAGGAGCTGAGGACAGTCCTAGCCGAACTCAACTACCGGAACCTGGACGAGGTACCCGCTTTCGCCGGGGTGAACACCTCGACGGAGTTCCTGGCCAAGTACATCGCCGACCAGCTCGCGGACCGCGTGCACGCCGGCGCGCTCGGCGAAGGGGCGCGGGGACTGGCTGCGATCGAGGTCACACTGCACGAGTCGCACGTGGCGTGGGCGAGCTACGAACGCGCTCTGTGACCGTGCACGTCGTGCTGCCGGGCGGGGTCGACGACCTGTCGGTCCCGAGCGGCGGCAACGCCTACGACCGACGGGTGTGCCGGGAGCTGGTCGCGCTCGGCGTCGACGTGCGGGAGACCGCCGTGGGCGGCGCTTGGCCCCGGTCAGGGGACAGGGAGGCGTTGGCGCGAACGCTTGCGGGGGTGCCCGACGGCGGGGTCGTGCTGCTGGACGGCCTGGTGGCGTGCGGTGTGCCGGACGTCGTCGTGCCGCACGCCGGGCGGTTGCGGCTGCTGGTGCTGGTGCACCTGCCGCTGGCCGACGAGACCGGGCTCGCGCCCGAGGTGGCCGCGGTGCTGGACGCCGCCGAGCGGGAGGTCCTGCGGGCCGCCGCCGCGGTCGTGGGCACCAGCCCGTGGGCGTCGCGGCGGCTCGTCGAGCACCACGGGCTCGATCCGTCACGGGTGCTCACGGTGACGCCGGGTGTCGACCCGGCGCCGCTCGCGCCCGGCACCGACGGGGTGTCGAGGCTGCTCTGCGTGGCGTCGGTGACGCCGCGCAAGGGGCACGACGTGCTGCTCGACGCGCTGGCGACCCTGGTCGACACGCCGTGGACGCTGGACTGCGTCGGGCCGCTGGGAGCCGAGGAGCACGTGGAGGCGCTCCGGCGGTTCGGGGACCGGGTGCGGTTCACCGGGCCGCTCAGCGGCGGGCCGCTGGACCGCGCGTACGCGGCGGCCGACCTGTTCGTGCTGGCCTCCCGCGCCGAGACCTACGGCATGGTCGTCACGGAGGCGCTGGCCCGCGGCATCCCGGTCGTGGCGAGCTCCGTGCCGGACGCGCTGGGTGACGGCGGCGTGCTCGTGCCGCCCGGTGACGTCGCCGCGCTCGCGGCCGAACTCCGGCGCTGGTTCGGCGACGAGCGGGCCCGGAACGCCCTCCGGGAGGCCGCGCGGAGGCGGAGGGACCAGCTCACGGGGTGGGACGAAGCCGCCCGGTCGATGGTCCGCGTGCTGGTTAGGGTGCGCGGATGAGCTTCGCTCCGGAATGGCTGGCACTGCGGGAGAGGGCCGACGCCGAGGCCCGCGCGGTGGACCTGCTCGACCCCCTCCGCGAAACACTTCTGAACCGAACACCCCTAGTTGTACGTGATTTAGGGTGTGGAACAGGATCGATGGGGCGATGGCTCGCCGGACGGCTGGGAGGTCCGCAGCACTGGGTGCTGCACGACCTCGACCCGCGTCTGCTCGAACTGGCCGGTGCGGGCATGACGCGCGCCGGCGTGACCGCGGAGACGCGTGAGGGCGACCTCACCGCGCTGCGGAGCGACGACCTCGTCGGCACGTCCCTCGTGACGGCTTCGGCGCTGCTGGACCTGTTCACCTCCGAGGAGGTGGAGCGGTTGGCGCAGGCGTGCGCCGGGGTCCCGGTGCTGTTCACGCTGTCCGTGGCGGGTCGGGTCGAACTGGACCCGGCCGAGCCGCTGGACGTCGAGTTCCAGGACGCGTTCAACGCCCACCAGCGGCGGGTCGTCGACGGTCGGCGGCTGCTCGGCCCGGACGCCGTGACGGCGGCTGTGGCGGCTTTCGAGCGCGTCGGGTCCGAGGTGATCACCCGGCCCAGTCCGTGGCGCCTGGGGCCCGACCAGGCCGCGTTGACGGCGGAGTGGCTGCGGGGTTGGGTCGCCGCCGCCGTCGAGCAGGAGCCCGGTCTCGCCGACGTGGCGCCCGCGTACCTGCGCGAGCGGCTCGACGCCGACCTGACCGCCGTCGTGCACCACACCGACCTGCTGGCCCTGCCGAGGGCCGTCTGATGCGCCGCGCCTGGCCGTGGCTGCGCCTGCTCGTGGCCGTCGGGATCCTGGTCGCGCTGGGTGCGCGCCTGGGCACCGACGCGTTCCTGGACGGGCTGCGCGCCGTCGACGGCTGGGCGGTGCTCGCCGCGCTGGGCATCGGGTTGCTGACCACGGTGCTCAGCGCGTGGCGCTGGGTGGTCATCGCCCGCGCCCTCGGTCTGCCGCTCGCGCTCGGCACGGCCGTCTCGGACTACTACCGCGGGCTGCTGCTCAACTCCGTGCTGCCCGCGGGGGTGCTCGGCGACGTCGACCGCGCGGTCAACCACGGCAAGCAGTCCGGCGACGTCGGTCGCGGGGTGCGCGCGGTGGTGTTCGAGCGGTTCGCCGGCCAGGTGGTGCTGATCTCCGTCGGTGTCGCGGTGCTGCTCACGCAGCCCGTCCTGGCCGTCGACCTCACGCCGAACACGGGTGTGCTGGTCGCGGTCGTGGTTGGACTCGCCGCCGTCGCGGTGG
>DATMCA010001230.1:0-6360 GCA_035559015.1 Umezawaea sp.
CGACCGTTGCGGCCGGGTGGTTGCCCGAGGGGTCGTCGGGGAGGCAGATGAAGTCGTCCGACAGGAGGGCGATGCCCGCCACGTCGGGGCGGTCGTCGTCGGCGATGCGGAAGGCCAGGTCTGTCGGCTTCAAGGAGGGGACGCGTCGGGCGCTGTGGAAGAGGAGGCCTGCGAGGCCGCCTGCGACGCCCAGGTACCAGCCCATGACATAGCCGGCCGTGGCGCGGTCCGAGGACTCGCCGTGCTCGTCCACCAGCCAGGCGGCCAGGGTCTTGCGCCAGCGGTTGAAGAGCTGCGGGTCGTCGAGCATCTCCGAGCAGACGAACCAGTCTTTCCGGTCGTCCGGGAGGCCGAAGCGGATCTCGACGTCATCGCTTCGGGTGGCGACCCGAGCGATGGACTCGGCAACGGGCGTGGACGCGTGTCGCGTTCGCACGTTCGCCGGTATCGTCATCGGCAAGGCCCTCGCAGTTCGACAGTGGCTGAGGTTTGCCTAACCTTACCTAGATCATCCCTCCCTGAGCCTTCCTAGTGACGCCAGTCACCGAAGACTCCACCAAATGGGTGGCTGTTCGCGGTAAGCGGACACGGGCCTTCTGATGGAATCTGCCTGGCACAACGTGCGTTGTAGCTGGTGTCATAGATCCCCGAGGGCGGCGAGCTGCGCACGGGAACTGAGAGCGATGGCCCCGCCGACTACAGTGGTCGGCACGGTGCCGCGCTCTCCACGGTCTGCCAGTGGTGAGCCCGAGGACCGCCGGCGCAGCAGTCAGGGAGTGCGAATGTTCGAAAGGTTCACCGACCGCGCGAGGCGGGTGGTTGTCCTGGCCCAAGAAGAGGCCCGGATGCTCAACCACAACTACATCGGCACCGAGCACATCCTCCTGGGGTTGATCCACGAGGGTGAAGGTGTCGCCGCCAAGGCGCTGGAGTCGTTGGGGATCGCCCTCGAAGGTGTCCGCCAGCAGGTCGAGGAAATCATCGGCCAGGGCCAGCAGGCCCCGAGCGGTCACATCCCCTTCACCCCACGAGCGAAAAAAGTCCTCGAGCTGTCCCTGCGCGAAGCGCTGCAGCTCGGCCACAACTACATCGGCACCGAGCACATCCTGCTCGGCCTGATCCGCGAGGGCGAAGGCGTCGCGGCGCAGGTCCTGGTGAAGCTCGGCGCCGACCTCAACCGGGTCCGCCAGCAGGTGCTCCAGCTCCTGTCCGGCTACTCCGGTGGCAAGGAGCCGACCGAGTCCAGCGGTCGCGGTGAGGGCACTCCCTCGTCGTCCCTGGTGCTCGACCAGTTCGGGCGCAACCTCACCGCCAGCGCGCGCGAGGGCAAGCTCGACCCGGTCATCGGTCGCGCCAAGGAGATCGAGCGGGTCATGCAGGTGCTGTCCCGCCGCACCAAGAACAACCCGGTGCTCATCGGCGAGCCCGGCGTCGGCAAGACCGCCGTCGTCGAGGGCCTAGCGCAGATGGTCGTCAAGGGTGAGGTGCCCGAGACGCTCAAGGACAAGCAGCTCTACACGCTTGACCTGGGCTCCCTGGTCGCCGGTTCCCGCTACCGCGGTGACTTCGAGGAGCGCCTGAAGAAGGTGCTCAAGGAGATCCGCACCCGCGGCGACATCATCCTGTTCATCGACGAGATCCACACCCTCGTGGGTGCGGGTGCCGCCGAGGGCGCGATCGACGCCGCCAGCATCCTCAAGCCGATGCTCGCCCGCGGTGAGCTCCAGACCATCGGCGCGACCACGCTCGACGAGTACCGCAAGTACGTCGAGAAGGACCCCGCCCTGGAGCGCCGGTTCCAGCCGATCCAGGTCGGCGAGCCGTCGCTGGAGCACACGATCGAGATCCTCAAGGGTCTCCGCGACCGGTACGAGGCGCACCACCGCGTCTCGATCACCGACTCCGCGCTGGTCGCGGCCGCCACGCTGGCCGACCGGTACATCAACGACCGGTTCCTGCCGGACAAGGCGATCGACCTCATCGACGAGGCGGGCGCGCGGATGCGCATCCGCCGGATGACCGCTCCGCCGGACCTGCGCGAGTTCGACGAGAAGATCGCCGACGTCCGCAGGGACAAGGAGTCGGCCATCGACGCGCAGGACTTCGAGCGCGCCGCGAAGCTGCGGGACGCCGAGAAGACCCTGCTGGGTCAGAAGGCCGAGCGCGAGAAGCAGTGGAAGGACGGTGACCTCGACGTCGTCGCCGAGGTCGATGACGAGCAGATCGCCGAAGTGCTGGCGAACTGGACCGGCATCCCCGTCTTCAAGCTCACCGAGGAGGAGACCACCCGTCTGCTCCGCATGGAGGAAGAGCTCCACAAGCGGATCATCGGCCAGGTCGACGCCGTCAAGGCCGTCTCCAAGGCGATCCGCCGCACGCGTGCGGGTCTGAAGGACCCGAAGCGCCCGTCCGGCTCGTTCATCTTCGCCGGCCCGTCCGGCGTCGGTAAGACCGAGCTGTCCAAGGCGCTCGCGCAGTTCCTGTTCGGCGAAGAGGACGCGCTCATCCAGATCGACATGGGTGAGTTCCACGACCGGTACACCGCGTCGCGGCTGTTCGGTGCCCCTCCCGGCTACGTCGGGTACGAAGAGGGCGGCCAGCTCACCGAGAAGGTGCGCCGCAAGCCGTTCTCCGTCGTGCTCTTCGACGAGATCGAGAAGGCGCACCAGGAGATCTACAACACGCTGCTCCAGGTGCTGGAGGACGGGCGTCTGACCGACGGTCAGGGCCGGACGGTGGACTTCAAGAACACCGTCATCATCTTCACGTCCAACCTGGGCACGTCGGACATCTCCAAGGCCGTGGGGCTCGGCTTCACCACCGGCCAGGACGGCGCGTCGAACTACGAGCGCATGAAGAACAAGGTCAACGACGAGCTGAAGAAGCACTTCAGGCCGGAGTTCCTCAACCGCATCGACGACATCATCGTCTTCCACCAGCTCACGCAGGACCAGATCATCGAGATGGTGGACTTGATGATCAACCGCGTCGAGGCGCAGTTGAAGAACAAGGACATGGCGATCGAGCTCACGGACAGGGCGAAGAAGCTCCTGGCCACCCGTGGCTTCGACCCCGTGCTCGGCGCTCGCCCGCTGCGTCGCACGATCCAGCGCGAGATCGAGGACGCCCTGTCGGAGAAGATCCTGTTCGGCGAGCTCACGGCCGGCCAGATCGTCCTCACCGACGTCGAGGGCTGGGACGGCGAAGGCACCCCGGACGACAAGGCGCACTTCGTCTTCCGCGGTGAGCCCAAGCCCAACCGCGTCCCCGACTCCCCGCCGGTCGAGCTGTCCGCTTCCGCGGGCGGCGAGTCCGTCAGTGACGAGGCGGTCGGCGAGTAGTCGCCACCAGCACCACCCCGAAGCGCCCCCGGCCCAGGCCGGGGGCGCTTCGTACGTTCAGCGGTGAACCGGTGCTGAGGCGGAACTCGTTCGCCTACCGGGCGACCGTTCCGTCGGTGTTCAACCCGAACTCCACCAACCGGGCGCCGTCGGGCAGGTCACCGCGGTGCGCGAGGCGCACCAGCCACTCGCCGCTGTGCCGATCACCGGCCGCCGTCCGCTCCCCCAACTCGGCGAACAGCCCCTGCTCGGCGAGCACCTCGGCCAACCTCTCCGCCACCGCCTCGTCCTGCGCCGCGAACCGCCTGAGCACCTCGGTGGCCTCCTCGACCGGCAGCAGCGCGGCAAGTTCGAGTTGGGCGTGCGGGTTTCCCCGCTCGGCCGACTCCCGCAGCTTGCCGACGTTACCCACCTCGGCTAATTGCTTCGGAATCCACTGGTACGCCCACGCGGGGATCGTCCCCACGACCTCAAGCGCCTCCTCCCAGCGGGACCGCGCGACCAGGAAGTCCGCTAGCAGGTTCTGTTTGGTGCCGTCGGCGCGAAGGAGAGCGAGTGCCCGGTCGTCCTGCCCGAGCGAGACCAGACCGTTCGCGAGCGCTTCCAGGTCCAGCGGGTGTCCGTCTTCGAGGAACGCCACGACGGTCTCCACCTGCCTGCCCCCGGCCGACCAGCAGGGTCACGAGGTCGGCGTTCAGCGGGTGCCGGGCCTGGCGGAGTGCGGTGAGCCCCTCCATCGCGTTGGCGAGCCGACCGTGCTCCAGGTCGTCGGCGACCAGGTGCGCGGCGGCGTGGAGGCAGTTGGTGGCCGCGAGCCGGCGCAGCCCGGCGACGTTGCCCCCGGCCGCCAACCTGTCGGCCAGCCAGCGCGGGGTCCAGCCCTGGTCGCCGTCCCGCACGACCGCGAGGGCCTCGTCCCAGTGGCCCCGGTCGGCGAGGAGGGTGGCGAGCGCCTCGATGCCGTCGCGCAACTGGTCGGCGTACCGGTAGAGCAGGCGTTCGTACGCGGCCACCGCCAGGCGGAACCGGTCGTCGTACCCCTCCGCGTGCTCGACCAGCGCCGTCCAGAGCGAGTCCGGGGCCGGGGTCGACCGGCGGGCCGCCCGGCCCTGCTGGTCGAGGTAGTCGTGCAGTTCGTAGCCCTCGGCCGGGCCGACGCCGGGGCTCACGCGCTTGGGGATCAGCGCGGTGATGCCGTGCGCGTCGCCCTTCGCCGCGCGGTCCACGCCCCGCTCGAACCAGTCGCCGGGCGTGTCCACCCGGTCCTCGCCGGTCAGGTACCCCTCGGTGGCGTCGGCCAGCAGGACCCTGGTGAGCAGGCCCTGGAAGCCGAGGCGGCGGGCGTCCAGGGCGGCCGACAGGACCGCCGTCGCGTAGCGGTCGTCGACGCTGTCGGGGTGCCGGTAGCGCTCGACGAGCGCGGGGCCGCCCGCGACGGTCTGGATGACCCGCCGACCGTCACCCGACGTCGCCAGCGCGGTGATCAGCCGGGGATCGGCCTTGCCGTCGGCCTTGAGCCTGGCCACGTCGTGGCCGTCGAACCGGTCCGCCACCCGGACGCACACCACCCGGTGCAGCAGCAGGCTCCGCGCGTGCTCGTCGCTCGCGGTGAACGCCGACCAGAACTGCGGCCACAGGGTTCCGAGCACCACCACCGGGCCCGCGCCCTCCAACAGGCCGCGCAGGGCCGCGACCGCGTGGGCGCTGCCCAGGTGGTGCTGCGCCTCGTTCAGCCACAGCACCGTGCCGGGGCGGATCCGGTCGCACGCGGCGACGAGGTCGTCGGCGGTGCGCGGGTAGACGAGCGGCCAGTCGCGCAGCACCTCGTGCCGCCGCACGGCCTCGTAGAGCGCGCGGGTCTTGCCGGTGGACGACTCGCCGGTGAGCACGACCATGGTGCTGCGGTCGACGTCCGCGAGGTGGGCGTCGAGGTCGTCGTCGTGGTCGCGGTGCAGGTACGCGGGCAGCACGGGGAGATCGGCGACCGCGATGGCCCGGTGGACGTCCAGGTCGAACGGGTCCCACCGCGCGACGGGCTGGGCGGTGGCGGTGCGCCCCGGCTGAGCGGCGCCGTGGAAGTGCAGGTCGCCGTTGATGGTGGCCGCCTGCACGACGTTGCCCGCCTCGCCGGACAGGTCGTTCCGCACGCGGGGCTGCTCGCGGCTTCCGTCCGGAAGCACGGGATCACCCTACGCCGACGAGGGGTCACGGAGAGGGAGCTTCACCGAGGAAGGAATATGCATGCGCACGCAGATGTTTTCCCGGTGAAGACCGACGAGGGGAGACAGCGATGGGCAGGTTCGAGGGCAAGGTCGTCATCGTCACGGGCGGCGGGTCGGGCATCGGAGCGGCGGCGGCCCGGCGGTTCGCGGCCGAAGGTGCGCGGGTGGTCGTGGCCGGGCGGACCGCGGCGACGCTGGACGCGGTGGCGGCGGGCGTGGACGAGATCGACACGTGGGTGGTCGACGTCTCCGACGAAGCCGCCGTGACGGGGATGGTGGAAGGGGTGGCGGGCACCTACGGGCGGCTCGACGTGCTGGTCAACAACGCGGGAGCGGCGGGGCTGGCCAGCGCGGAGGAGACCACGACGGAGATGTGGCGGCACCTCGTCGGCACCAACCTGGACTCGGTGTTCTTCGCCTCGCGGGCCGCGGTGAAGCACCTCCGGGCGACGCGCGGGAACATCGTCAACGTCTCGTCCGTGGCGGGCATCGGCGGTGACTACTCCGCCGTCGCCTACAACGCCGCCAAGGGCGCGGTGTCGAACATGACCCGTGCGATGGCGCTCGACCACGGGCGGGACGGGGTCCGGGTGAACGCGGTGTGCCCCAGCCTGACCGTGACCGCGATGACGGACGCGTTCCGCGCGACCCCCGGCGTGTCCGAGGCTTTCGCCAAGGCGATCCCGATGGGGCGCGCCGCCGAGGCGGAGGAGGTCGGGGACGTGGTCGTGTTCCTGGCCAGCGAGGACGCGCGGTTCGTGACCGGGGTGAACCTGCCGGTCGACGGCGGGCTGACG
>DATMCA010001231.1:0-3790 GCA_035559015.1 Umezawaea sp.
CTTGCTGGCCCACGCGCGGAAGAGCGTCATCCGGCGGACCGTGTTGCCCTCGGTGTCCTTGACCTCGATGGTGATGTCCTGTCGGGCCGCGGTGACCGCGCCCTTCTCCAGGGTTTCCTTGAGCCACTTGGTGAACGTGACGCTCTGGTCCAAGCCCCTGGTGAGCGTCACCTCACCGCCCTTCTGCGCTCCGGGTTGCTTGCGCAGCACCGGTTTGCCGGTCGAGGTGACCTGGGAGACCTCGACGACGTCCTCCTCGACGGTCAGCCCGCTGACCTCCTGGAGGGACTCGACGGTGAACCCGCCGAGCTGGACGCCGAAGATGTGGGTGGAAAGAGCATCGCCCTCTGCCATGGGTGGTGCCGCCTTTCTGGTTCACGCGCCCGCGCGGGACGGCTCATTCGCTGACGAGGCTGGTGCTGTCGGAGAACTGCGACAGCTGGAAGACCACGAACTCGGCGGGCTTGACCGGCGCCACGCCGATCTCGCACACGACCTGGCCGAGGTCGATCGACTCCCGCGGGTTGTTCTCCCGGTCGCACTTGACGTAGAAGGCCTCCGCCGGGGTGCGGCCGAACAACGCGCCCCGCCGCCACTGCTCGGTGAGGAAGCCGGTGATGTTGCGCCGGATGCTGGCCCACAGGCGGTCGTCGTTGGGCTCGAACACCACCCACTGCGTGCCCTGCAGGATCGACTCCTCCAGGTAGTTGAACAGCCGGCGCACGTTGAGGTAGCGCCACGCCGGATCGGAGGACAGCGTGCGGGCGCCCCAGACGCGGATGCCGCGGCCGGGGAACGAGCGCACGCAGTTGACGCCGATCGGGTTGAGCAGGTCCTGCTCGCCCTTGCTGACGTTGATCTCCAGGTCCACCGCGCCGCGGATGACCTCGTTGGCGGGCGCCTTGTGCACGCCGCGCTCGTCGTCGTTGCGGCTCCACACGCCCGCGATGTGCCCGGCGGGCGGCACGAGGGTGTTGCGCCCGTTGGCCGGGTCGAAGACCTTGATCCACGGGTAGTACAGGACGGCGTACTTGGAGTCGTAGTTCGCCTCGTCCACGCGCCAGGCCCGGACCTTCTGCGCGTTGAGCCCCGGAGGCGCGTCGAGCAGCGCGACCCGGTCGCCCATCTGCTCGCAGTGCGAGATCATCGCCAGTTGGACGGTCTTGACGCCCTCCAGGTCGATCAGGCCGCGCTGGTAGGCGCTCATCAGGTCCGGCGCCACCACCATGGTGACCTCGTCGACGCTCTCCAGGCCACCCATGCCGGTGCGCGCGTCCGGGTCGCCGAGGTACTCGTGGGTGTCCAGCCCGGCCACCGCCTTCGACGGGGCGGGCGTGTCGGGCAGCGTGACCTGCTGCTTGTCCGGACGCGCCAGCGCGCCACCGGCCCGCTCGGTAACCCGGATGAACTTGGACCGCTCGGACACCTGCGTGGCGACGTAGTTCTTGACGTTCTTCCTGGTGGAGACGTCGTGGGTCTCCACCACCTTGCCGCCCTGCTTGACCAGCAGCTTGAAGCGGTCCTCCGGGGGGTTCTCGCCGTCGGCGTCGGCCACCTCGACCGAGATGTCCGAGCCCGTGCCGGGCAGCGCCGCGACGTGCAGGCCGCCCAGTTCGGCCGGGGCAGGCGGAGTGGGCTCGGGGTCGGCGCCCGCCTGGGCGCCGCCGACGCGCACCACGTACGCCGCACCGCCGCCGTTGGCGAAGTAGCCGTACATCGCGTGCGGGAGGTAGGCGTCCTCGGTGAAGCCGCCGAAGAGCTGGACGTACTGGTTCCAGTTCGACACGAGGGTCGGCCGGTGGAAGGGCCCGCGCTCGGCGAAGCCGATGAAGGCGGCCACCGCGGTGCCGACGCCCTCGATCGGTCGTGCCCCGGACTGGACCTCCTCCACGTAGACGCCCGGTGAGAGGTACTGCGGCATGGTCGCTCCCCTGTCTTTCCGCTCTGCTGTCTTCCGCCCCGGCAACTGATCGGCTCTGGCTCCACCAGCCTGCTGGGGCGGGTCGCGCACGGGCAGGGCCCGCGGACCCCGGCCGGGGGCAGTGCCGGTGCCCGAAGGGGCACGGGCGGCGCGGATTGCCCGATCTGACACCAGGTCTGCCCCCGCCGGTGACCGGCCGGCTCCTCCGCCGCCCCGCGTCGGGCGCGAAGGATGGGAGTTCTCCACCGGAGTCCCGACCGAGGCAGGTACGCGTGCGCGCACAGGAGAACCGGAAAGACGAGAACACCGTTGCCGGGCACCGGGTGCCACCCAAGCCCGCCGAGGGGATCGACTCCGTCCACTCCGGACCCATGAGCCCCGAGGCGGTGCTGGCACTGCAACGCTCCGTCGGCAACCGGGTCGCCGCCCAGCGCATCGCCGACGAGCGGCACGTCCACGACGACGCGTGCGACCACGAGCCCGCCGTCCAGCGCGCACTGGTGGACGCGGCGGTGGGCTCACCGAGCCGGCCGATCGAGCCGTCCCGGCGCCAGGAACTCGAAGCCTTCCACCAGGCGGACTTCTCCGGCGTCAGGGTGCACACCGGTCCGGTCGCCCAGCGCTCCGCCGAGGCGATCGGCGCCAGGGCCTACACCGTCGGCGACGACATCGTCCTGAACGGGGACTCCGACGACGAAACCCTGGGACACGAGACCGGCCACGTGAAGCAGCAGCGGGCGGGCCGGGTGTCGGGCACCGACAACGGCGCGGGCATGGGCATCAGCAGCCAGGCCGATCCGGAGGAGCGGTCCGCCGCGACCGACGGCGCCGCCTTCCGGTCGGGTGCGCGACGCGCCCCCTCCGCCCTCGCGGAGTCGCCCGAGCCGCACCCGGACGGGGCCGACGGCGGGCAGCGCGTGCAGCGCATGGCCAAGCGGGAGTCCTCTTCCGAGGAGTCGTCCTCTGAGGAGTCCTCCTCGGAAGAGGACTCCTCAGAAGAACAAGAGGAGAAGCCCAAGCGCCGCACCGACGTGGTGAAGGAGATCGGGAAGGACGTCGAGAAGCACACGCTCGCGTACAGCGGCGGCCTCCAGGGGCGGGCCACCGACGAGGCCCGGTTGCGCTTCCCCCGCGACATGACGGACGAACGCGCCTCCCAAACCCTGTCCCACCTCACCTTCCTGCTCTACGACGCCCTGCGCGAGGTCGAGAACGGCCTCACCGAGACGCAGGAGGACATCGAGGCGGTCAACGAGCGCGAGATCCAGGGCATGCTGATCAACGACCGGCTGCTGTTCGCGTCGAACTACAACGACACGATCGACAACCTCCAGATCGAGTTCGAGGAGGACATGGCCTCGCTGCGCGACCTGGTGGAGATCCGTCAGGAGGACAGTGCGGACGGCCTGCGCGGCGCGGACGTGCAGGAGTACCTGGGACGGCTGGAACGCGCCGAGACCAAGGTCATGGCGGCGTTCCAGGAACTGCGCGGCATGGGCGACGACGCCACGGCCGACGCCATGCGCGCCAGTACGGGCAGGCCGGTCATGATCGTCGACGCCGCGGACCCCGACATGCACGAGCTGCTCACCGCGCAGGAGCACGCGGGCGCGGTGATCATGCTCCGCTTCGGCGAGGCGGACGGCAAGTACCGCAAGGGCCCCAAGACCGGCAAGCGCAAACCGAAGCGGATGCACGCCGAGCAGAAGTTCCTCGTGGCCATCCACCGGGCCGGTCTCAAACCGGAGCAGGTCAAGGGTGCCCTCGCCATCTCGGGCCGGTACCGACCCTGCATGGGCTGCGCGGCGGCGCTGCGGTACTACCGGGACGTCCTGGGGTTCGGCAACCTGGAGTTCAACCCCAACTACG
>DATMCA010001232.1:0-2776 GCA_035559015.1 Umezawaea sp.
CAAGGTCCGAAGGCGGGGCAACTCGCGGACCTGTAAGGGTTTCTGACTGAAAAAAAGGGGGGCCTCCCGACGGAGGCCCCCCTTTCTCGTTCCCTACCAGGACATCTCGCGGCAGCGCTGAGCCGAATCGCCGGGCTCGACCTGCAACGTGGCGTGCTCGATGTGGTACCGGTCGGCCAGCAGCGCCTGGGCGTTCCGCAGCACCTCGGCCGGGTCGGCGTCGTGCGCGATGGACAGGTGCGCCGACGCCACCTCCATGCCGGAGGTCAACGTCCACACGTGCAGGTCGTGCGCCTCGGTCACGCCGGGCAGCTTCGCCAGGTCCGCCTGCACCGCGGCGACGTCCAAGCCCTCGGGGGCGTGCTGGAACAGGATGTGCAGCGCGTGGCGGGCCAACTTCCACGTCCGCGGCAGCACCCACACGCCGATCGCGACACCCATGACCGGGTCGGCGTAGCGCCAGCCGAACACGAGCGTGACCAGGCCGCTCAGCAGCACGCCGACCGAGCCGATCAGGTCGGCGAGCACCTCCAGGTACGCGCCCCGGACGTTGATGCTCTCCTTCGCGCCACCGCGCAGCATGAGGAACGAGACGACGTTGGCCAGCAGGCCCAGCAGCGCGGCGAGGATGACCGGCAGCCCCGGAACCGACGGCGGGTTCCCGAAGCGGCCGACCGCCTCGTAGACCACGTAACCCGCGACACCGAACAGCAGCACCGCGTTCGCCAGCGCCGCGAGCACCTCCGCGCGGTACATGCCGAACGTCTGGTTGCGGCCCGTCGTCGAGCGGCGGGCGATCATGATCGCGGCCAGCGCCATGCCGACCCCGAGCACGTCGGTCAGCATGTGCGCGGCGTCGGAGATCAGCGCCAGGGACGACGTCGCCCACCCGACGACGAACTCCACCACCATGAAGACCGCACCGATGCCGAACGCGATCCACAGCTTCCCGATGTGCCTGCCCGAAGCGCTCGCCGCCTCGGCAGGCGACACACCGTGCCCATGCCCGTGACCCATGCGAGCAACATATAGCGACATGCGCATGTGTGCAATGTGACCGACTACTGACGCCAGGTAGGCCCCGCCAACCGTCCCAGCACGCGGACCGCCTTCGGCGACACCCGGCTGCCGAACAGCGCCAGGCGCGACTCCGGCGTCACCGGCACCACGAGCCGATTCTGCCGAACAGCCCGGACCACGGCGGTCGCGACACGCTCCGGCCCGTACCCCCGCAGTTGATAAGTCCTGGTCACGGCGTCGCGCTTCACCTGTTCGGTGGTCGGGTCCGCACCCGCGAACGTGGCGCTGCGGGTGATGTCGGTGTGCACGATGCCGGGGCAGATCGCGCTGACCCCGATCCCGTTGGGCTTCAGCTCCTCGGCCAGGCACTCCGCCAGCATCAGCACCGCCGCCTTCGTCGCCGAGTACGCGGGCAGCGCCTTCGACGGGAAGTAGCTGGCCATCGACGCCGTCACGACGACGTGCCCGCCCTCGCCCCGCTCGACGAGCTGCGGCAGGAACGCCCGCACCGTGTGCACGACGCCCCACAGGTTCACGTCCACCACCCGCCGCCAGTCGGCCTCGGACGTGTCCAGGAACGCCCCGGCCACCACCACCCCGGCGTTCGCCATCACCACGTCCGGCACCCCGTGCTCCACCCGGACCCGCTCGGCCACCGCGCGCAGGGCGGCACCGTCGGCCACGTCCACCTCGTACGCGTGCCCCCGCACCTCCCGCGCCGTCCTCGCGGCCGCCTCCCCGTCCACGTCGAGCACCACCACCTCCGCCCCGTCCACCGCGAACGCCAGCGCCGTCGCCCGCCCGATCCCGCTGCCGGCCCCGGTGATCACCACCAACTCCCGCCTGGCGGGCGCGCCGTCGACGAACTCGCCGATCATCCGCGCCACGGCCGCCGGATGCGTGCGAGGCGCCCAGTGGGACGCGTGCAACGACCGCCGCGTCAGGTTCGCCACCCACGGCTCAGCCGCTTCGAGGTGCCCGGCCTTCACGAACGGGTCACGCCGCAACACGATCTGCTGAACGGGCACGTCCACCCGTCGCGGTGCGGGCGCACTGCCCACGTTCGCCCGGTACAGCCCCAACCCGTTGACCAGCTCCCGGTGCTGCGCGTTCAGCGCCTTCCGCACCCTCCTGGACCGCCACACCAGCTCGGGCACCACCGGCACCCGGAACCCGGCGATGTACCAGGAGTGCTTCAGCAGGTTGAACACCTTGACCGGGTGCCGCCGGTTCCGCGCCACCCAGTCGCTCACGTGCCCCAACGACGGCCCGGAGATCGACGTGAACGAGGCGAACAACTCCGGATGCCTCTCAACGGCCACCCACGCCTGCGTAGACCCCCAGTCATGCCCAACCAGGTGCACCTTCCGCCCCGGCGCCACCGCCCCCACCACGGCCACCAGGTCCTCGACCAACCGCTCAACCCGATACCCACTCACATCAACCGGCCGCCCAGATCCCCCCGCCCCACGCGTGTCGTACCGAACCACGTGAAACCGCCCAACCAGCCCACCCACCACCCCGTCCCAGACCGCCGAGGTATCCGGAAACCCGTGCACCAACACCACGACGGGCGCCCCGACCTCCCCCTCCTCAACCACCCGAAGCCGCAGGTCACCCACCACAACCGAACACTCCCGCCCCGCCTCCATGCCACCCGAGGGTAGGGGGTGAAAACCTGTGCCGACAGTGCGCTAGGATCATCACGACAGCTACGGCCCCCGTAGCTCAGGGGATAGAGCACCGCCCTCCGGAG
>DATMCA010001233.1:0-8392 GCA_035559015.1 Umezawaea sp.
GCGTTCACGAAGGCCTCTGCACCGGAGGCGCTGGTGGTGCACCGTGCGACCAACCGTGCCACGGCCGCACTGCTCGGCGCGGACGTGACCAACCCGGCCACGATGCACGCGCTGGTCGGCAAGACGTTCGTCGAACCGGGGTTCATGTCGACGTCCCTTGGCCGCGCGGCTGAGTTCGTCAACGACATCAACTTCATGATCACGGTGCCCAAGGGCTACAAGGCGATCAACGTGATGCCGCTGTCCCGGATGAAGGACGGCGAGCGGGAGATCCTGGTCAACCGCGACGCGCGGTACGTCATCCACGCCACCTACCAGCGCGGCAGCACCTGGTACGTCGAGGCCGAGCTGGTGCCCGACGGGTGGACGCCCGGCGCTGACTGGTCGCCGGACCCGTTCGGTGACGCGTGGAAGGGGTACGCGTGGGGCCAGAAGGACTGACCGACCCGCGCCGGTTCACCGACACCCTCGCACCAGTCGCCGCAGGCGCCGCGGTGACCTATCTGGGAGTCACCACGAGGCCGACGAGGCGAGCGCCGCTGGAGAGCGAGGGGCGCTCGCTCGGGTGGGTGTGGACCGACGACGTTGAGGCTGCCGGGTGGGAGCCCGCCGAGCAGACCGCAGCGGCCGTGCGGGCGGGAGCGAAGGTGTGGGCGGTGCACGCTGCAGCAGCGCGCCGGGGTGATCAGGTGTCCGTGGTACTGGAGCCTGGCAGGTACGGGACTACTGGTTACACCCTCGGCGCGCCGCAGCGACCTACTTCTTGACCGACACGTCGGTTGACGCGCCATGGGACTGACTGGGCGCGACAACCCAGGCATACGCCTCGGCCAGATTGGTCAGCTGGACAGAGCTGGTCGAGCCCGAGGCGTGCGCCTTGATGGACCTCAGGATCGCCAGCTTGGCCTCATTGGCCTCGGTCTGGAGGGCTTCCTCACGACTTTCAGTGCTTTCGGTGTTCGACATGCTGGGCGGACGTCTGGACCAAGTCGGGGTTGCCCGGCGAGAAGCGCTTCCACCCGATCGTGTTCAGCAGTCGTCCACCCGCCAATCCCCGCCTTCACGCACCCACGGCTCGCCGCGCTGGTCCAGGTCGGCCTTGTCGTAGGTGTAGGTCACCCGCGCGAGGTCGCCTGACGCCTGGTCGACGGTGAGGGTCTTGATGTCTTGCGGTCCGTACGTCTTGCCTGCCAACTCGACGGTGTTGACGAACCCGACGCGCTCGTTGCGCTCCTGGCAGCGCTTCGACAGCAGCTCGTAGGCCGCTGCTCCGTCTCCGGCCAGGAACGCCTTCGAGTAGGCGCGCACCTGCGCCTCCAGCGCGCTGTTGTCTGCCGCCGCCGACGTCGTGGGCGCCGCGCTGCCGCTGCCGCTTGTTCCGGTGCAGCCCGCTAAGGCCAGCACCCCGATGACTACCGCTCCGATTGCTCTGTTCACACCGAGCTATCGCGGCGGCAGAACCCACCGCTACACCGCGGCCGGTTGACCCGGCCCAACGCCCCTGGAGGGCACATGCGCACCACCACGATCGGGACGCCTGACGCGTCCACCCTGCCCATCCACCCCACGACCGGGCTCCGCGCGCTCGCCATCGGCCGCCGCGGTCCCGTGTGGCCTGTCCTTGGCGGCAGTGGTGAGGGCGACGGCAACACCGGCGACGTCGACCCGGACGACGACGACACCGACGACGACGCCACGGACAAGACGGGTGACCAGGGCTCCAGCAGGACGGACTCCGGCCAGGACAAGGGAACCCAGAAGGACACGGACGCGACGAAGGCCGACGCCAAGGCGGTCAAGGACCTCCCAGCGTGGGCGCAGCGAATCATCCGCAGCACCCGCAAGGAGGCCGAAGACAGCCGCAAGGCAGTCGCGGCGGCCGAGACCGAACGGCAGAAGCAGCTCGACGCAATCGCGACTGCTCTCGGCCTGAAAAAGGGCGAGGAGATCGACCCCGCCAAGCTGCAAGCCCAGCTCACCACCGAACGCGACACCGCGGCGGCGGAAGCCACCGAGGCCCGCCGTGAGCTGGCGGTGTTCAAGGCGGCCGACAAGCACGGCGCCAACGCTTCCGAGCTGCTCGACAGCCGCACGTTCCTCAAGGACGTCGCCGCCCTCGACCCGACCGACAAGGGCTTCGACGGTGAGGTTGCCGACCTCATCAAGGCCGCCGTCAAGGAGAACCCGACGAAGTTCGGGCGCGCTGACGGCAAGCCCAAGCGGTCCACCAACGCCGACGACATGAACGGCGGCAAGGGCAAGGGCCCTCGTCCGACTTCGCTGCACGCCGCACTCGCGGCCCGGCAGCAGACCTGACCCGATAGAAGAGAGGCAGCATGCCCATCACCCTTGCGCAGGCGCAGATCAACGCCCGCGACGACATCGACCACGCGGTCATCGACAACCTGCGGCGCTACACGTGGCTGTGGGACCAGATCGTCTGGGACGACACGGTCACGCCCGGCACGGGTGGTGCCAGCCTCACCTACGGCTACACCCTGCTCAAGCAGGCGCGGTCGGGGCAGTTCCGGCGCATCAACGAGGAGTACACCCCGACGGCCGCGTCGCGCGAGACGAAGTCCGTCTCGCTGAAGCCGTTCGGTGGCGCGTACAACCTGGACCGCATCCTCAAGAACCTCGGCCCGGCCGCGACGAACGAGGAGACGTTCCAGACCCAGCAGCTCATGAAGGGCGCGACCGTGCGCCTGTCGAGCGAGATCGTCAACGGCGACACCGCGGTCGACACCGCCGGGTTCGACGGTCTCGACAAGCTGCTGACCGGCCAGTCCACTGAGTACGTTCCGAACTCGGGCACCACGGGCTACACGTCGTGGGCGCCGGGCGCGATCGACACCCAGGAGAAGGCCAACCTCCAGCTCGACATCCTGGAGGAGTGGCTCTCCTCGATCACCCCGTCGGTGGTCGGCGGCGGCGACATGAGCGCCGACGCCAGCCTGCCGGGCGGCGTGAAGGCCATCCTCGGCAACACCAAGTCCATCACTCGACTCAAGGCGCTGGCACGGTGGGCGAGCCTGCACACCACGACCACCGAGACCTTCGGCGGCATCCAGCGGCAGATCACCCGCTACGGCGAGTGGGTGCTGGTCGACCTCGGCGACAACGAGCTCGGCTCGGCGCCGATCATCCCGATCGAGACTCGCGACACCGATGGTGTTGGCGGTGGCGGCAACATCACCAACGTCACCGACCTCTACGCGGCCAGCTTCGGCCTGGACGCGTTCCACGGTGCGGCGATGGCTGGGAAGCCGATCGTCCAGTACTTCGCGCCGGAGTGGGGCACGCCCGGCGCGGTCAAGACCGGCGAGCTGGAGATCGGTCCCGGCGCGATGGTCCTGCGCAACACGAAGTCGTGCGGCGTCCTGCGCAACGTGAAGGTGGCGTGACGATGACCAACTACCGGATCACCTCGCCGGATCCCACGTTCAGCGGCGTCGTCGCGAACGTGATTTTCAACGAGGGCGTGGCCTACCTGACCGCGGACCACGAGGTGGACCGCGTCGACGGCGCGACCAACCTCCCGCAGCCGATCGCCGCGCTGGCGTACTTCCGGCGCCGGCGCTACGGCATCGAGGAGGTGACGGCCTCGGTGCCGGTCCAGAAGCCGGAGCTCGAGGGCACGCTGAACAGCTCTGCCGTGGACCACCCCCTCGCCACCGGGCACCCGGCTGGCGACGGCACGACCCCGGTGGTGTCGTCCACGCCCACCCCGGTCGTCCCGGCACCCGCCCCGGCGCCCGAGGCCAAGCTGCCCGCCAAGTCCGCGTCCAAGGCGGACTGGAAGGCCTACGCCGTCAACCACGGCGGCATGTCCGAGGCCGACGCCGAGGACGCCACCCGCGACCAGCTCGCCGAGAAGTACACGGAGGCAGCGCAGTGACCACCCTCGGCCGTTACCCCCGCCCCGTGCCGGACAGCCCGGTCTTCGACTGGCCGCACAACGCGCTCCCAGGCGTCAACCAGGACCTGTTCGTCCGGTCGAACATTCCGGCCTGGGCATGCGCCTCGGACCTCGCCGCGACGGCCACCGGTGTCGCCATCGGCACCTACGTGTTCCTCCGCAAGGACGACGTCGTAACCAGCCTCAGCTTCGTGGCTGGCAACACGGCGCTGGCGTCCGGCACCGCCGGTTGGCACGCCCTGTACGACTCGTCCGGGAACCTGCTGCGGCAGTCCGCCGCTCAGGGCGCGACCGCGTGGGCGGCGAACACGGCGCGGAAGCTCGCGCTGACGTCGCCGTACACCGTGCCGGCCGACGGCTGGTACATCGTGGCCACCTCGACCACGGCGTCCACCGTCCAGACCCTGATCGGCAGCGCCCCGATCGTGACCGCCTCGGCGGCCGCGCACACGGGCTCCCTGCCGCTCGGGTTCACCTTCGGCAGCGCGACCGGCGACGTCGCCCCGGCGACCACCGGCTCGCGCACCGCCGTGGCGAAGTGCCCGCTGGCGCTCGTCAGCTAGACCCGCTCACCGCGCAGGGTCCGACCGGACTTCCCCTCGGTCGGACCCTGCGCGCTGCCCTCGGAAGGACCTGATGTGACGACCTACGAACGCGTGGTCGACGGCGAGGTCGTCGAGCGCGTGAACCCGCTGGACGGCAGCAACGAGGACACGCGGATCGGCTGCCTGATCCTCGACGGCGGCAGCGACTGGCGGGTCTACGTCGCCCCCGAGTCCGAGCCCGCCGAGCCCCCGGCCGACGGGCCGGACACACCGGACAGCGCCGAGAACCCGCCGCCGGTCGAGCCGGTGGCCACCCCGCAGGACCCCACCGGCGCGGACAGCGCCACCGACGCCAGCGCGACTGGCACGAACACGAGCGAGGGTACCGATGGCCAGGACAGCGCTGACCGCGACGGAGCTGGCGACGACGGGGACAAGCCCGGCCGCGGTCGACGTCGCGGCTGAGGTCACCGACGGGAACAGCTTCACCTACAAGAAGGGCCGCTTCCTGTACGTGCTCAACGGCGACGACGCGTCCCTGACGGTGACGCTCCCGACGCCCGGCACGGTCGGCCGCGGCGCTCTGGCCATCGCGGACACTGCGGTCGTGATCCCCGCTGGGGAGTACCGCCTCATCCCGATCGGGCTGGAGCACAAGCAGGCCGACAGCTCCGTGTACGTCAACTACGCAGGCACCACCCCGGTCGGGGTCATGGTCGCCGTGCTGGACGCGTAGGGGGGCTGGCATGGCGAACGGGGTCTTCAACATCTCCAAGGGGTTGTGGCGCTACTACCTCAGCCTGCCCGCCACGAACGACGCGCTCGTGGTGGTGCTGCTCAAGGGCGCGGGACTCGTCGCGGACTCCGTGCTGGCCGACTACGACGACCTGGCCGCGCTGCTCGCCGGAGCTTCGGACGAGGCGGACTTCACCAGCTACGCCCGCAAGACGATCACCACGGGGATCACGATCACCGTTGACGACACCAACGACCGCGTCGACGGCGACATCGACGACCAGGTGTGGTCGCCCGCAGGCGGTGCAGCGAACAACACCCTCGGGAAGCTCATCACCTGCTACGACTCGGACACCACCGGCGGCACCGACAGCGGCCTCATCCCAGTGACCTACCACGACTTCGTGGCAACAACCGACGGCAACCCCCTCACCGCCCAGGTGGCCACAGCAGGCCTGGTCCGCGCGGCCTGATCGGGGGAGCCGGTGACCGACTACTCGATCTGGCCAGCGACCAGCGGGCCCGGCGCGTCCAGCCCTGACACACCGGTCACGCTCGGCACCGAGTTCTACGTGACCAGTCCGGTGTGGCTGCTCGCCATCCGCTTCTGGCGGGCGGACACCGCCATCACTGGCGCGGTCGCAGGCCGGGTGTGGCGGGCGACGAACGCGACGTCCGGAACAGCAGTCAGCGGCTCGGATGTGGCGTTCACGCTCAGCGGTACGGGGTTCCAGCGGGCAAACGTCGCGTCACCGGTGCCGCTTCTCCCGTCCAACAAGTACAAGGCGACCTGCTTCTTCCCGTCGGGGTACTCGGCGACGGCGTCGTACTGGGCCAGCGGTGGTGGCGCGAGCGACATCGTCAACGGTCCACTCGTCGCCCCGAACAAGAGCAACAGCGTCGGCGGCGACACCCAAGGCTGCTTCGGCTACGGGGCGTCGATCACCTACCCGGCCAACGGCAGCGGCTCCGGCGCTTGCTACTGGGTCGACGTCGTCGTCACCGACGTGGACCCGTTCGCTGGCCAAACGATCGTGCTCGGGCAAGCCATCGAGACCAGCACCGCAGGGGTCGTCACTTCAGCGCGCGCGGTGGTCCTCGGCCAGGCGCTGGAGGTCGACACCGCGCAGGCGGTCATCGGTGCCCGCGCCGTGCTGCTCGGCCAAGCCCTGGAGACGGACACCGCGACCGCGGTGACGCCGTCGCGGGCGGTGCTGCTCGGCCAGGCGGTCGAGACCAGCACCGCGGGGCTCGTCACCCCTGCGCGGTCTGTGCTGCTCGGGCAGGCGGTCGAGACCGACACCGCGCGGACGGTGCTGCCGGTGAGTTCCACGGTCGTGCCTGGCGTGCTCGCCGCGTCGTCGTCCGTCGCAAGCCTGTCCGCCACCAGCAGATAGGGGGCTCGCGTGACCACCGTCGATGTCGGCGACTACGCCACGATTACCCTCACCGTCGACCCCGCTGACGCGACCACGGTCGCCACGGCGACGGTCACGTCCCCGCTCGGGGTGGCGTCGATCCCCACGACCACCCCGAGCGTCGACTTCCAGACGTGGACCGCGGTCATCCCCATCACCCTGCCCGGCATCTGGAACGTCCGCTGGGTCGTCACCGGTGTCGGCGCGGGCGCTGAGCAGTCCACGATCATCGCGTCACCGACGAACCCCATCGCCACTGGGCAGCGGGTCTACGCCACCACTGTGGACCTCGCGAACTACCTGCACGGCCCGCCCCCGGCAGACGCACAGCGGAAGCTGGCGCGGGCGTCGCGGCGGATCGACAGCCTGATCCGGACCGCGGTGTACGACGCCGACTCGGTCACCGGGATGCCGACCGACGCGAAGATCCTCGCCGCGGTGCGGGACGCGACGTGCGCGCTGGTCGAGTGGTGGGGCGAGACCGGCGACGAGACCGGCGCTGCAGCCCAGATGCAGTCGGTGTCCATCGGGTCGGTCAGCCTCGGCCGCGGCTACACCGGCGCTGGGTCGGCCACCGGCACCGACCAGACCCTGTCCGCTGAGGCGATTGACCACCTGCGCAGCGCGGGCCTGCTGTCCACCGACGTCTACAGCGCTGGCTACTGGTGAGGGGGCGTCGTGGGCGCCGTCCCTGGATACCTGCTGCGCCACACCGCGGTGATCGAGCCCTACTTGGGTGCGGGCGCGCACGGCGACCTGTTCGGGCCGCCGGTCACCGTCAAGTGCTTCGCCGACGACAAGCGCCGCAGGGTCCGGGCCACGTCCGGCGAAGAGGTCATCTCCTCGACCACCCTCTACTGCCGCCTCGCCGCCGTCGCGCCGACCGGCTCACGAGTGCAGGTCAACGGGCGCACCACCTTCGTCATCGAAGCCCTGCGCCGCCACGGCGGCGGCCTCGCCACTCCTGACCATCTGGAGGTGGTGTGCCAGTGACGAAGCGCGTGCGGTCCACCATGAACCTGTCGGCGGTCACCCCGAAGGCGCGCGCGGGCGCGGCCCGCGGGCTCGGCCTGGCGATGGAGCACCTGCTCACCGAGTCCCGCAAGGAAGTCCCGCTCGAAGAGGGCACGCTGGAGCGTTCCGGAGCGGCCGTCACGGACGCCGCGAACCTTCGGGGCGCGGTCTCCTACGACACGAAGTACGCGGTGCGCCAGCACGAGGAACTGGACTGGCAGCACGACGCGGGCCGGAAAGCGAAGTACCTCGAAGACCCCCTGAACCAAGAGGGCTCCACGATGCTCGCGCTCGTGGCCGCGCAGACCCGGCGGGCACTTCGGTGACCCTCCTGGAGGAACTCGCGCTGCTGTTGCAGGAGCTGGGCCTCGGCACCTACAAGCCGGACGACGTTGACGGCACGATCTACTTCCCGGTCCTGCCGGACGGGCCGGACGCGTGCCTGGCCATCGCCCGCTACGGCGGCACCGAATCGTCCAGCCGGGACCCGTTCGACGAGCCGCGGATCCAAGTCCGCTGCCGGGGTACCGCTGCCGACTCCCGCCCACCTGAGGCCGCCGCACAGGCCGTCTTCGACGCGCTGCACGGCCTCGGCATGCGCACCCTGCCCGGCGGCTCCGAACTCCAACTGGCTGTCGGCATCGGCTCCGGCCCGGAGTACATGGGCCGCGACGAGAACCGCCGCCACGAGTACGTCGTGAACTTCCGCGTCGAGGTGCAGCGCCCGACGCTCGTCCGCCCGAGCTGAAAGAGGACAGAAC
>DATMCA010001234.1:0-3111 GCA_035559015.1 Umezawaea sp.
AGGTCTTCGGTCCGAAGCGGACGAGGACGTCAGCGTCAGCACCGCGCCACCGGGAGTCGGCGTGTACGTCGACGCGCTTTCCGCCCTGGTGCCCGCGGAAGTCCTCATCGCGCACGCCGCCATCATGTCGAAGGCGACCACCACGACGGTCAAGGACGAGGCCACCGAGGAGGTCGTCACCACCGTCGTCCCCTCGCCCGCTTTCGGGTGGATCTACCTGGCCCTCATCGTCCTGAGCCTGATCCTGTACGTGTCCGTGCGAAAGGCCAGGTCGACCTGGGCGAATCTCGACTACTTCCGGATGTTCCTGCCGCCGCTGGCTTTCATCGGGTGGACGATGGGTGAGCGGGTCACCCTGTTCGACGCCACCTTCCCGACGTTCGACGGCCTGGCCCGCTTCGGGATCGTCGTGGTCGGCGCGCTCGCCATCGGTGCCGTCGCGTCGTTCCTGGGGTGGAGCCAGAACAAGGCTCCCACCGTTCCCTGATCGGACAAGGGGGAGGCCGGTCGTCGAGGTGGCGGGGGAGGGCCACCTCGACGACCGGCCGCAGGGGTAACGCAGGCGTCGGTCAGGCTGACGCGGTGACTTCGGTGCGGGTGTCGACCGTCGGGCGCTTGATCCGCATGGAGAGCAGTGCCGCGCCGATGCTGAGGAAGCCCGCGACGTACCAGGCCGGTGCGTAGTCGCCGAAGTTGTCGCGGGTGACACCCGCGAGGGTGGAGGCGAAAGCCGCGCCGATCTGGTGCGAGGCGAAGACCCAGCCGAACACGATGCCCGTGGACAGGCCGAAGTGCTCGCGGCACAGGGCGACCGTGGGCGGGACGGTGGCGATGAAGTCCATGCCGTAGAAGATGACGAAGATGATCATGAAGCCGGTGATCGCCTCGCCGAACAGGGACGGCAGGACCAGCAGCGAGACGCCGCGCAGCGTGTAGTAGACGGCCAGCAGGAGCCGCGAGTCGACGCGGTCGGTGAGCCAGCCGGACAGGATCGTGCCGATGAGGTCGAAGACGCCGATCATGGCGAGCAGGCCCGCCGCGTGCACCGTGGGCATGCCGTGGTCGTGCGCCGCGGGGATGAAGTGCGTGGCCACGAGGCCGTTGGTGGTGGCGCCGCAGATGGCGAAACCGAGTGCGAGGAACCAGAACGGCTTGGTCTTGGCGGCGCTCTTGAGGCCGTCGATCGCGAGCCGCGCGGCGTTGCCGGTGACCGGGGGAGCGGGCACGACCTCGTCGGAGCCGTACGGCGGGATGCCGAGGTCGGCCGGGTGCTCTCGGAAGAACAGCCACACCAGCGGAACCGTGATGAGGGACGCCCCGGAGACCAGGAGCGCGGCGGTCTTCCAACCGCCGTCGGACTCGCTGATCGACGCCACCAGCGGGAGGAAGATGAGGGAGCCGGTCGCGCCACCGGCGGAGAGGACACCGGTCACGAGGCCCTGGCGCTTCACGAACCAGCGGGTGCCGATCGTGGCCACGAAGCCCAGCGAGATCGATCCGGCGCCGAGGCCCACCAGCACGCCCCAGAGCATCACGAGCTGCCAGGCCTGGGTCATGAAGATCGTCAGACCACTGCCGAGGGCGATCAGCGCCATGGCGCTGGCCGTCACCCTGCGAACGCCGAAGCGTTCCATCAAGGCGGCGGCGAACGGCGCCGTGACGCCGTAGAGTGCGAGGTTGACCGACATCGCGAAGCCGATGGTTCCGGTCGACCAGCCGAATTCCCGCTGGAGGGGCTCCACCAGCGCACCCGGCGTGGCCCGGAACCCCGCCGCGCCGACGAGCGCGACGAAACCGATGCCCGCGATCATCCATGGCCACAGTTGCTGCTTGTTGCGAATCACCAGGCAAGATTGCCTCGTCACTTCGGTTCGGGTAAGTGGCTCGAAGGCCATCCTGTGCAAGAATCGGGCCATGATCCGACCGCACCAGATCGCCGTGCTCGCGCTGGACGGGGTAGTCGCGTTCGACCTGGGCACGCCGACGCAGATCTTCCAGGCGGCCCGCGACCAGCAGGACCGGCGGCTGTACGAGGTGCAGATCTGCACCCCCGGCGGTCGGCCGGTGCGCAGCGCGGCCGGGTTCACCGTCACCCCGGACCACGGCCTGGAGCTGTTGGCCAAGGCGGACACGGTTCTCGTGGCGGGCGTGCACTACAGCACGCAGGTGATGACGGACGGGACGCTGGACGAGTCCGTGCGCGCCGCGCTGCTGGAGGCCGCGCGCTGGGGCACGCGGATCATGTCGGTCTGCACGGGCGCGTTCGTGCTGGCCGCGACCGGACTCCTGGACGGCCGCAGGGCGACCACGCACTGGGCGCACGCGGACGTCTTCCGCCAGCTGTTCCCGGACGTCGACCTCGACCCGGACGTGCTGTTCGTCGACGACGGCGAGATCCTCACGTCGGCGGGCGTCGGCGCGGGCGTCGACCTGTGCCTCCAGGTCGTGCGCGACGACCACGGCAGCGGCATCGCGAACATGGCCGCACGCCGCTGCGTCGTGCCGCCGTGGCGACCGGGCGGCCAGTCCCAGTACATCGTGCGCCCGATCCCGGAGGTCACCGACACCTCCACCGCCGCGGCCCGCACGTGGGTGCTGGAACACCTGGACGAACCGCTGGACCTGCGCGCGCTGGCCGCTCACGTCCGGATGAGCGTGCGCACGTTCACCCGCCGCTTCCGCGAGGAGACCGGGGTGAGCCCCGGCAAGTGGATCACCCAGCAGAGGGTCGAGCGGGCCAGGCACCTGCTGGAGACGAGCGACCTGTCGATCGACCAGGTGGCGCGGCACGCGGGCTTCGGCACGGGCGCGGCGCTGCGGCTCCAGATGAGCGCGACGCTGGGCGTGGCACCCAGCGTCTACCGCACGACGTTCCGCTCGGCGGGGTAGGTCGGCGGAAGATCACCCGATCGGGTACGGGTCCGGCCACCCGTGCGCCGCGGCGCACGTCAGCTCTTGACGCTGTGCCTGCCGTTGTTCTCCCGCTGCTTCGACGGGCGGATGGCCAGCAGGGCCGCCACGCCCAGGACCACGGCGGGGAAGACGAAGAGCGGTGTCTGGAAGCTGGCGAGGAAGACGCCCCAGCCCAGCATGAGCGTCGCCGCCAGGGCC
>DATMCA010001235.1:0-4467 GCA_035559015.1 Umezawaea sp.
GGTCCGGTGACCGAGACGGGCCGACAGCTCAAGGACGAACTCCGGGCGCAGCGGCGGCCAGTTCCAGAACGTCAGTCCCAGCGCGCCGAAGCCCCACGGTGGATCCCAACGCCAGCCGTTCGGATCCAGTTCCCTGGTGCAGATGGGGCACGGCCTGGTGCCGTCGGCGCCGTGCTGCCACTCCTCGAACGCGTCGGCGATCCGGTCGAGGTCGATCTCGGCCTCGCAGTGCGGGCAGAAGATGGCCTGATCAGGCGCTTTGGCGTAGTAGACGGCTCGGCCGACCTCCACGCGCAGGCCGTTCCAGGCCAGCGTGCGCAGTTCGTCGTCGCCGTTGACGACGGCGCGGTCGAAGTTCGGGCCGGGCGCGTGACCGATGCCACACGCGCAGTTGGTCCGCTCCTTCACCACGACACCCGTCTCGACCAACCAGTCGACCACCTCCTGGGCCAGGTGCGGGGCCTCCTGCTCGGTCGCGTCGATGTCAGCGATCGTCTGGTAGCGGTCGTCCATGTCCGCGAGGTTCTCACAGCATCAGCACAACTTGGTCAACTGCGCCAGGCGATCGCGGCTCGCACCGACCGGCAACCGGCGCAGTTTCCGGCGGGCACGGCCCCCGTACTGCTGCACGAGCCGCTCGGCCGACGGCAGGCGCGACGGCTTGGCGTCGGAGCGCAGATGTGTTGCCATGCCGAGGTTCTCGCCGAATCCGGCGAGCGCGCGAACCTGTTCCGGGTTGGCCCCGCCGAGCACCGCGCCGATCCGGCACGCCGCGGGCAGCACCGCGGTCTTGAGCTTCGCGATCCGCAGGTATTCCGCCGGGGCGTGCGCGGAATCGCCCGCCAGCGCGAGGGCGAGGTCCGCGCCGAGGCTGGCCTGCACGCCCGCCTCGGCCTGGATCCGGGTGGCTTCGGCGACCTGGTCGGCGGTGGCGCCGCGGTCGCGGCACTCCTCGATGAGGCCGAACCCGCGGAAGTGCAGGGAGTTGGCCGCCACGATCGCGCGTTCCGGGCCGAACCGGCGGTGCACGGCGACCCGGCCGTGGCGCACGTCGTCGTGACCCATCAGGCCCGCGTGGACGAGGCTGCCGACGTGCAGGCACTCCACGCCGATCGCGGCGGGCAGCACGCGGTGCAGGTCGCCGCCGACGGCGAGCGCGGCGCGCAGCACGAGCAGCGAGCGCAGCAGCGAGCCGACGGGGATGAGGGCGTAGCGGTCGACCGCGTCGAGCGCCTTCGGGGAGTCGGGCCAGCGGGCGGCGAACTCGTCGCGCAGCAGTTCGCGGAGGTCGTCGTCGTTCGGGCTGAGGGGCGGGACGTGGCGAGCGGCTTCGTCCAAGACGGGGCTCCTAGGGGTGAGGAGCACTCCATGCTGAGGGCCGCGAGGACCGTTTCCCGGCACGTGACCCGGACGGGGCAACGACGCCACACGCCTGGAGCAGCCGAACGGGTGCCCTCCGCTGCTCGGCACGGCGGAGGACACCCGTCGGTGTCGGACTACTGGAGGACGATCAGCAGGTCCCCGCCTTCGACCTGCTGCACGGCCCGCACCGCGAGCCGCGCCACCGTGCCCGCCTTGGCGGCGGTGATGGAGGCCTCCATCTTCATCGCCTCGATGGTCGCGACGGTCTGACCGGCCTCGACCTGGTCGCCCTCGGCGACGGACGGCGTGACGACGCCCGCGAACGGCGCGGCCACGTGGTCCGGGTTGGAGCGGTCGGCCTTCTCCGCGGCGGGGATCTCCGCCGCGATGGACCGGTCGCGCACCGAGATCGGCCGGAGCTGGCCGTTCAGCGTGGCCATGACGGTGCGCATGCCGCGCTCGTCCGCCTCGCCGATGGCCTCCAGGCCGATCAGCAGCCGCACACCGGGCTCCAGGTCGACCGAGTACTCCTCGCCCGGCTTGAGGCCGTAGAAGAAGTCCTTGCTGCGCAGGACGCTCGTGTCGCCGTACGCCTCGCGGTGCGCCAGGTACTCCTTGGTCGGGGCCGGGAACAGCAGCCGGTTCAGCGTGCCGCGGCGGTTCTCGGCGAGCCCCTTCTGGTCCTCCTCCGACAACTCCTCGACGCCCTTCGGGGCCGAACGGCCCTTCAGCGCCTTGGTGCGGAACGGCTCCGGCCAGCCGCCGGGCGGGTCGCCCAGCTCGCCGTGCAGGAAGCCGATCACCGAGGCCGGGATGTCGAACCTGCCGGGGTCCGCCTCGAACTCGGCGGGCGTGACACCCGCGCCGACGAGGTGCAGCGCGAGGTCGCCGACGACCTTGGACGAAGGCGTCACCTTCACCAGGTGGCCGAGCATCCGGTCGGCCGCCGCGTACACGGCCTCGATGTCCTCGAACCGCTGGCCGAGGCCGAGCGCCACGGCCTGCGTGCGCAGGTTCGACAGCTGGCCGCCGGGGATCTCGTGCTTGTAGACGCGGCCGGTCGGCGCGGGCAGGCCCGACTCGAACGGCGCGTAGATCCGCCTGGTCGCCTCCCAGTACGGCTCCAGGTCGCACACGGCCTCCAGGTCCAGCCCGGTGGCGTGCTCGGTGTGGTCCGTCGCGGCGACGATCGACGACAGCGCGGGCTGCGAGGTCGTGCCCGCCATCGACGCCGACGCGCCGTCCACCGCGTCCACCCCGGCCTGGATCGCGGCCAGGTACGTGGCGAGCTGACCGCCCGCCGTGTCGTGGGTGTGCAGGTGGACGGGGAGGTCGAACTCCTTGCGCAGGGCCGTGATCAGCCGGAACGCGGCGGGCGCGCGGAGCAGCCCGGCCATGTCCTTGACGCACAGCACGTGCGCGCCCGCTCCGACGATCTGCTCGGCCAGCTTGAGGTAGTAGTCGAGCGTGTAGAGGCGTTCGTCCGGGTCGGACAGGTCCGAGGTGTAGCAGAGCGCCACCTCGGCAAGCGCCGTCCCGGTCTCGCGCACGGCCTCGATCGCGGGCCGCATCTGCTCCACGTCGTTGAGCGCGTCGAAGATCCGGAAGATGTCGATGCCGGTCTTCGTCGCCTCCTGCACGAACGCCGACGTCACCTCGGCCGGGTACGGCGTGTAGCCGACGGTGTTGCGGCCGCGCAGCAGCATCTGGAGGTTGATGTTCGGCACGGCTTCGCGGAGCTGCGCGAGCCGCTCCCACGGGTCCTCGGCGAGGAACCGCAGCGCCACGTCGTAGGTCGCGCCGCCCCACGCTTCGAGGGACAGCAGCTCGGGGGTCAGCCGGGCCACGTGCGGCGCGACGGCGAGCAGGTCCTTGGTCCGCACCCTGGTCGCGAGCAGCGACTGGTGGGCGTCGCGGAACGTCGTGTCGGTGACGCCGACCGCGCGGCTGTTCCGCAGCCACGCGGCGAAGCCCTCCGGGCCCAGCTCGGCGAGCCGCTGCTTCGAACCGGGCACGGGCTCGGCGTTCAGGTCCACGACCGGCAGCTTGTCCCGCGGGTCGATGCTCGCCGGGCGCTCGCCGTTCGGCTTGTTCACCGTCACGTCGGCCAGGTAGGTGAGGATCCTGGTGCCGCGGTCGGCGGAGTGGCGGGCGGTCAGCAGGTGCGGGCGCTTCTCGATGAACGACGTCGTGACGCGGCCCTCGTAGAAGTCCGGGTCGTCCAGCACCGCCTGGAGGAACGGGATGTTCGTGGACACGCCGCGAATGCGGAACTCGGCGACCGCGCGACGGGACCGGGCCACCGCGGCGGCGAACGTCCGGCCGCGGCAGGTGAGCTTCACCAGCATCGAGTCGAAGTGCGCGCCGATGGCCGTGCCCGCGCCGATCGTGCCGCCGTCCAGGCGGATGCCGGAGCCGCCGGGCGAGCGGTACGCGCTGATCACGCCGGTGTCCGGGCGGAAGCCGTTCGCCGGGTCCTCGGTGGTGATGCGGCACTGGAGGGCCGCACCTCGCAGCTGCACGGTCTCCTGGCTGAGGTTGAGGTCGGCCAGCGTGGAGCCGCTGGCGATGAGCATCTGCGACTGGACGAGGTCGACGTCGGTCACCTCCTCGGTGACCGTGTGCTCGACCTGGATGCGCGGGTTCATCTCGATGAAGACGTAGTTGCCGTTCGGGTCGAGCAGGAACTCGACCGTGCCCGCGTTGCGGTAGCCGATGTGCCGGGCGAACGCGACGGCGTGCGCGCACATCCGGTCGCGGATCTCCGGCGCCAGGTTCGGCGCGGGCGCGATCTCGATGACCTTCTGGTGGCGCCGCTGCACCGAGCAGTCGCGCTCGAACAGGTGAATCACGTTGCCCTCACCGTCGGCGAGGATCTGCACCTCGATGTGGCGGGGCTCGACCACGGCCTGCTCGATGAACATGGTCGGGTCGCCGAACGCCGACTCGGCCTCGCGCATGGCGGCTTCGAGCGACTCGCGCAGCGTCGACGGGTCCTCGACCCGGCGCATGCCGCGACCGCCACCACCGGCGACGGCCTTCACGAACACGGGGAAGTCGATGCCCTCGGCGGCGGCCAGCAGCTCGTCCAGGTCGGCCGACGGC
>DATMCA010001236.1:0-7511 GCA_035559015.1 Umezawaea sp.
CCCGGCGCATGTCGGCCAGCGACTCCCGGCCCGTGCGGACGATGGCGTCCAGCGCGGACCGGGTGTCGGCGGGTCGGTTGTCCAGCGCGGCGGCCCCGCCCTGGGCCTGGATCACCATCACCGAGAGCCCGTGCGCCACCACGTCGTGCAGCTCCCGGCTGATCCGCCCGCGTTCGGCCGCCACCGCGAACGCCGCCTGGAGGTCGCGGTCCCGTTCGAGTTCCTTCGCCCGCGCCCGGAGTTCGTCGAGGTGCGCACGCCTGCTGCGGGTGCTCGACCCGACGGCCCACGCGGCGAGCAGCGCGGACGCGAACACGGTCAGCTCGCTGAGCGAGGTGTCCCAGACGTTCTCGCTGGGCAGGAAGACCGGCTCCGGTCGGGGAGGAGGCGCCGGGGCCACGCGCGGGGGGCGCGGCCCCGGCGGTTCCGCGGCGGGCCGTTCGGCGAACGCGTTGGCCACGGCCCACCCGGTGGCCAGCAGCACCAGGCAGCCCAGCACGGCGAGGGACACGGCACGCCGGTGCCGGAGCGCGACCGTGTACAGCAGGATGAGCACGCTCAGGTCGACCACGGCGATCGGGGCGGGCAGCAGCACGTGTGTCGTGACGGTCGCCGCGGCGAGCGCCGTCATCGGCACCGGCCACCGGCCGCGCAGCGCGACCGCGACCACGGCGACCAGCGACGCCGCCCACCAGGCCGCGGCCTGGTCCACGTCGTCGACGATCCGGGCAGGCCCCAGGTCGCCGTTCCACACGGCGTTGGTGCCGTTCACCGACAGCGTCGCGGTCAGCAGGACCGCCGCGAGCACCGCGTCCCGCACCGCGGGCAGGCGCGCCCACTCCCCCAGCCGCTCCCTCATGGCCCGCGAGCGTAGGACCCGATCACGTGCGCCCGCGTCCGTCGTGAGAGGTATTTCGACCGCCCGGAGTAGGTCGCGCGACAGACGCGACCATGGGCGCGGAGACGGACGCGGGTGGAACCGGGCCGGCGCCAGCCTTGACCGCATGACACGACAAGTGCTGAAACGCAAGGGTTCCGCGATGGCGCTCGCCGCTATCGCGCTGACGTCGCTGGCGGTCGTCCCGGCCGCGGCGACGGGGGGCGGGTCCACGCCGAACGTCGCCTGGCAGACCTGCCCGGCGTACTCCGACGAGGTGCTCCGCGCCCTCGGCGTCAGCGACGAGGAACTGCCGGAGGTCCGGTCCCAGCTCGCCCGGATGGAGTGCGGCACCGTCAGCGTCCCACTCGACCACCGCAAACCCCGCGGCAGGCGGATCGACGTCGCGATCACCCGGCTCAAGGCCACCGACCAGGCGCACCGGCTGGGCTCGCTCGCGCTCAACCCCGGCGGACCGGGCGGCAGCGGGTACCTGATGGGGCTCCAGGTCACCCTGGAGAACGACGAGACCAAACGGCTCGGCGAACGCTACGACCTGATCGGCTTCGACCCCCGCGGCGTCGGCTACAGCACCAAGGTGAACTGCGCCCCGCCCGGCCCGGGAGGCGAGGAGCCCGAACCGGGACCGATCACCAAGGAGGCCGCCAAGGCCGAGTTCGACCTGGAGTCCGCGGCCACGAAGGCGTGCGGCGACAGCGATCCGGCGTTCCTCGGCCAGCTCACCACGGAGAACGTCGCCCGCGACCTCGACGCGGTGCGCGCCGCCCTGCGCGAGCCGAAGCTCGACTTCCTCGGCGTGTCCTGGGGGACGTGGCTCGGCGCGGTCTACCGCAGCGCGTTCCCGGCCACCGCGGGCCGGGTGTTCCTGGACAGCGTGGCACCGCCGCACTTCCGGCTGGACACCTTCGAGGACGGCCGCGCCATGGCCGCCGAGCGCAGTTCCGCCCGGCAGTTCGAGTGGCTCGCCCTGCACGACGACACCTACGGCCTCGGCGGCACGCCGGAGCAGGTCCGCGCCACCGTCCTGGCGATGATCCAGGACTTCGACACCAATCCCCGGCGGTACACCGACATCCCGATGCCCGTCGACGGGTCGATCATCTCCGTGAGCACCGTGCAGCCCTCGGAGATCTGGCCGCTGGCGGGCACGATCCTCAAGGAGCTGCGGGAGTCGACCGGCCCGACCGCGCCGCCGACGTTCAAGGACGTCGTCGTCGGACCGCCGCGCCAGCCGCCGCCGCCGGACGCGCCGGAGCGGAGCAACCCCACGATGAACCAGGCGACCTTCTGCAACGAGGACCCGAGCAGGCTCGACTTCGAGCACGCCTGGGCCGCGTACCAGAAGCGCCTCGCCGACAACCCCGTGGCCGGCCGGTCGCTGCGGTTCTCGGCCGGGTGCGCCGGGTGGCCGCTGCCCGTCCAGGAGTACCGGGTCCGGCGTGGCACCGGATCGCTGGTGCTGGCCGGGCACCGCCACGAGATCGTGTCGGTGTTCGAGTGGACCGCGGAGATGCGGGCCGAGGTGGGCGGCAAGGTCTACACCGTCGAGGACGACGTCCACGGGTCCGTGCTCCGGGTGCCCGAGTGCGCCGCCGACCTGGTCCGGTACTTCACCACCGGTCACATCGACGGTGGCTGCCCCGGCGCTCCGGGACCTGAGGGGACGACCACGTCGGCCGAGATGAGCCTCGACGTGTCCGGCACCGGGCTGACCGGCTAGCACCTCGAACCGGGAGGGGGCCGCGCTGGGGGTGCGGTCCTCTCCCGGGTCACTTCGGGAAGCGCAGGGTGAACGCGGTGCCCTCGCCGAGGGTGCTCGTCACCGCCACCGACCCGCCGTGCGCCTCGACGAACTTGCGGACGATCGAGAGCCCCAGCCCGCTGCCCCCGGTGGCGCGGGTGCGGGACTTGTCCGCGCGCCAGAACCGGTCGAACACGTGCGGCACGTCGTCGGCCGCGATCCCGCTGCCGGTGTCCGCCACGGTGATCAGCACGTCCGAGCCGTCACCGGCGGCGGTCATCGACACCGTTCCCCCCGCCGGCACGTACCGCAGCGCGTTCACCACGAGGTTGTCGAGGACCTGCCGCAACCGCAGCGGATCCGCCGTGACGACCAGGTCCGGGGTGGCCGAGGCGGACAGCGCGACACCGGCACGGGCGGCCTGCGGTTCGTGGGCGGCGCGGACCTGGTCCAACGCCCCGGCCACCGGCACCGGTTCGACGACCAGCCGCAGCGCCCCCGCGTCCGCGACGGCCAGGTCCTGGAGGTCGTCCACGACGTGCTGGAGCACCAGCGCTTCCTTGAGCAGCAACGCGGTCAGCTCCGGGCCGCCGTCGCTGACGCCGTCCTCGGCCGCCTCCAGCCAGCCGCGGATGTTGCTCAACGGGGTGCGCAGCTCGTGCGCGACGTCACCGACCATCGCCCTGCGCGCCTGCTCGACCTGCGCGCGGTTGGCCGCCATCGTGTTGAACGCCCTGGCCAGGCCCGCGACCTCGTCCTGCCCGCCGACCCGCACCGGTGGCGGGTCACCGCCGTCGGACATGTGCCGCGCCGCGGCCGTCAACGCGCGCAGCGGACGGGTGATCCGCGCGCCCACCAGCGCCGTCACGCCCGCAGCGACCAGCAGCACCGCCCCGGCCGCGCCCGCGACCTGCCACCCGTTGCCCGACAGGGAGATCGCGGCCGTGGAGGGGGACGACAGGTAGAGCAGCGCGGGCGGCGCGACGTACGGCGCGAGCTGCTCCCTACGCGAGGTGGCCACGCACCCGGCCACGGCGGGCTCGTCGGGAACGCCCTGGCCGGTGCTCTGCTCGCGGGCCGGGGTGAAGTCCGGGTCCAGCTCGACCCCGGGCAGTCCCTTTCGCGCCAGGCAGGCGTCGGCGAGGTCCTCCAGGTCCAGCAGCGCGGCGAAGTCGGCGGCCGTGTCGAACGACAGCCGCGACTCCCCGCAGTCCTTGGTGTCCAGCCCTTTCCTGGTGTCGCGCAGGCACCCCAGCGATCCCGTGCGGTCCTCCCGCTCGCGGAACCGGATCGGTGTGCGGAACGGCCCGAGCACGCGCGCGTCGATGCGGTCGGCGGGCGCGTCCGGCACGAGCACCGGGTCCACGGCCAGCGCGTCCACCACCGCCGCGGCCGTGGAGGGCAACGGGCCGCGGTCGCCACCCACGTCGGCCACCGTGCGACCGTCCTTGGCCACCAGGGTGATCCGGCGGTGCGGGTTCGCCTCCACGATCGGGCTCAGCACCCCGTCGACGCCCGACCAGTCGCGGTACTTCGTCGCGTGGTCGAGCAGCACCGCGTAGATCCGGTTGTCGGCGGCCAGTTCCCGGCCCTGCTCCCGTTCGATGGACGCGCGCGTCAACTGCGTCGCCAGCCACGCCGTGGCCGCGATCGAGCACAGGGCGACCAGCACCGCGACCGCCAGCATCCGGGCGAAGACGCTACGGCGCATCGGCCCGGCCCGCCGTCAGCTTGTACCCGATGCCGTAGACCGTGAGCAGGTGCACGGGTTCGCGCGGGTCCGCCTCGATCTTGCGGCGCAGGTTCTTCACGTGCGTGTCGATCGTGCGGTTGGTGAGGTAGCGGTCGAAGCCGTGCATGCGCCGCAACAACTGCTCGCGGGTGAACAGCCGGTCCACTTCGGACACCAGGATCTCCAGCAGGCCGAACTCCCCCGGCGTGAACTCCACCCGGTTCCCGCGCACCCTCACCTCGTGCCGGACCGGGTCGACCTCGATCGGCCCGGCCCGCAGCAGCGGCTCCGGCTCCTCGCTCCGCTGCCGCCGCAGCAGCGTTCGCACCCGCGCCACCAGCTCGCGCGGGCTGAACGGCTTCGTCAGGTAGTCGTCCGCGCCCAGCCCCAGGCCGAGCAGCAGGTCGTCCTCCGTGGACCTGGCCGTCAGCATCATCACCAGCACGTCGGACTCGGCCCGCAGCGCCCGGCAGACGTCGAGCCCACCGAGGCCGGGGAGCATCAGGTCCAGCACCACGAGCGCCGGATGCCGGGTGCGGGCCACCTCGAGCGCCTCGCGCCCGTCGTGCACGACGACGACCCGGTGGTGGTCCTGCTCCAGGTAGCGCCGCACCAGCTCGGCCTGGTTCTCGTCGTCTTCCGCGACCAGGATCAGGGGGTTCACCCGACCGATCCTAGGTTCGCCCTCACCACGATCACCGGTCCCACACAGGTCCCTCACAATCGCCGTCGACCATCTCGGCATGCGCACCAACCTCCGTCGAACGGCCGTCGTCACGGCCGGGGCGCTCGTCGTGATCACCGCGATCGGAGTGGTCGTGCTGCTCCTCCGCGCCCGCCCACCCGCCGCCGTCCCGGCCGCGCCCGAGGTCAAGACGACGACCGTGCGGAAGGCGGACCTCGCCAACACCAGGTCGCTGTCCGCGACCCTCGGGTTCGGCGCGCCCCGCCCGGTGAAGGGCACCGGCACCGGCACGGTGACGAAGCTGCCCGCCGTGGGCGACGTCGCGGAACGCGGTGGGGCGCTGTTCCGGGTGGACGACCAGCCGGTGACCGTGTTCTTCGGCGCCACCCCGTTCTTCCGGAAGCTGGAGACGCCCGGCACCAAGGGCTCGGACGTCGCCGTGCTGATGGACAACCTCGCCGCACTGGGCCACCAGGTCGGCATCCGGCCGGACGACGACACCAAGGCCGAGTTCACGCCCAAGGTGGTCGCCGCGCTCAAGAAGTGGCAGCAGGCGATCGGCGTCGAGCAGACCGGCACCCTCGAACCCGGCCGCGTGCTGGTGCTCGACGGCCCCGCGCGGGTCGCGTCGGTGAAGGCGCAGCTCGGCGCCACCCCCACCGAGGAACTGTTCGAGGTCACGCCCACCGGCAGGCTCGTCACGGCGCAGGTCCCGGCCCCGGAGGCGGGTGACGTCGAGGTCGCCGCGCCGGTGCGGGTCGTGCTCCCCGGCGGGAGGGAGACCCCTGGGAAGATCGCGTCGGCCACGCCGCTGCCACCCCCGCAGGAGGGCGGCCAGGACCCGCGGGTCGAGGTCGTCGTGACCCTCGACCGGCCGGACGACGTCGACGGCCTGGCGACCGCGCCGGTCCGGGTGGAGATCACCACCGAGAGCCGGACCGGCGTGCTGACCGTGCCCCTGGAGGCGCTGATCGCGCTCAAGGAGGGCGGGTACGCCCTGCAACTGCCCGACGGGCGGCTCAAGGCGGTCGAGACCGGCCTCTACTCGCGGAACACGGTCGAGGTCAGCGGCGACGGGATCGTCGACGGCCTGACCGTGGTGACGGCGCAGTGACCCCGGTCCTCGCGGTGCGGGACGTCACCCGGCGCTACCCCGGCGGCGTCACCGCGCTCGACTCGGTGTCCCTGCGGGTCGAGGCGGGAGAGCTGCTCGCGATCGTGGGCCCGTCCGGCTCCGGCAAGTCGACCCTGCTGCACCTGGTCGGCACGCTCGACCTGCCGTCCCAGGGGGTCGTGGAGATCCAGGGCCACGACGTGTCCCGGCTCTCCGACCGGCAGCTCTCCGGGCTGCGGGGCCATGCGCTGGGGTTCGTGTTCCAGCGGTTCCACCTCACCGACGGCCTCACCGCGACCGAGAACGTCGCCACCGGCCTGCTCTACGCGGGCGTGCCGCGCCGGGCCCGCCGCGCGATGGCCGTCGACGCGCTGACCCGCGTCGGCCTCGGGCACCGCGTCGACCACCTCCCCCACCAGCTCTCCGGCGGTGAACGGCAGCGCGTCGCGATCGCCCGCGCCGTCGTGAACGAGCCCGCGCTGGTCCTGGCCGACGAACCCACCGGCGCGCTGGACAGCGCCAACGGCCACGCGGTGCTGGACCTGCTGACCGAGCTGAACCGCCAGGGCACGACGATCGCCGTGATCACCCACGACCGCGAGATCGCCGCCCGCCTGCCGCGCCGCGTCGAGCTGCGCGACGGCCGGATCGTCGCCGACACCCGGAGCACACCGTGAAGCCGTCCCGCCTGTCGCCGCTCGACCTGCTCCACCTCGGCGCGCTCGGGCTGAGCACCCGCAAGCCGCGGGCGGCGCTGTCCGCGCTGGGCATCGCGCTCGGGATCGCCACGATGGTCGTGGTGACCGGCATCCCGGCATCCAGCCAGCGGGCGCTGCTCGACGAGCTGACCGCGCTGGGCACGAACACGCTGCGCGCCCAACCCTCCCCGCGCCAGGAGGACCCGGTCCTGCTGCCCGAGGGTGCGGCGGCGATGGCGGCGCGGATCGGTCCGGTGACCGCGTCCGCCGCGGTCGCCAACACCCACACCCGCGTCCGGCGCTCCGACCGGCTCGACCCCTCGCACAGCTCCGACATCACCGTCCTGGCCAGCAGCCCCGGCCTCCTGGAGACCGTCAACGGGTACGTGCGGAGCGGCCGGTTCCTCACCGAGGGGCGGTTCCCGACCGTGGTGCTCGGCCACGTCGCCGCGAGCAGGCTCGGCATCGCCCAGGTCCGCGACGACGCGACCCCGGCGGTGTACGTGGGCGACCGGTGGTTCACCGTGGTCGGCGTGCTCGGTCCGATGCCCCTGGCCCCCGACGTCGAACGGTCGGTGCTCGTCGGCTGGGAGGCGGCCCGCGCGGAACTGGGGTTCGACGGCCACCCGACCGTCGTGTACGT
>DATMCA010001237.1:0-5551 GCA_035559015.1 Umezawaea sp.
CCTGCCGACCGTGGAACGCGACCACCGGAACGCCACGACCCGGTTGGCACGACCGGGTTTCCGGTCGGGCGGTGTCCGCCGGGTCGGGACGTCCGGCCCGCAGGCCCGCCACCGGGGCGATGGCGGCGATCCTCTCGGGTCGGGCGCAGGCGTAGGCCGAGATCATCCGGCCGCCACCGGAGTAGCCCGTGCCGTACACGCGGGTCGTGTCCGCGCACAGCGGCCCGGCGGGCGTGGCGACGACCTGGTCCAGGAAGGCGACGTCGTCCCGTGCGCCCGCGGGAGGTGCGCCGACGCCGGGGACGTTCCACACGTACCCGCTGCCGCTGGGGATGGCGCCGCTCGGTGCCACGACGAGGTACCCGTCGCGGTCCGCGGCTGCCTTCATGTCCGTGTACGACAACTGGTTCGCGCCGGTGCTGGTGCTGCCGTGCAGGTTCAGCACCAGCGGCAGCGTGCCGGTGGCGCCGGCGGGCACGTACGTGCTGACCTGGTACGTGGTCCCGGCGAACGTGACCGGCAGGGTCCGTTCGCCGGGGGCGACCGTGCGCGTGCACTGCGTGGAACTGCCGGGGAGCACCCAGTTCTGGTTGGTCTGGCCGTTGCACGCCCAGATCTGCAACGGGGTCCGGTCGGCGCTGGACTGCCCGGTGGCGTCCAGGCACCTGCCGGTCGCGGGGTTCACCAGGGTGCTCCCGCTCGACCTCCACTGCTGGTTGGCGCTGCCGGCGACGCACGTCCACAGCTGGACCTTCGTGCCGTTGGCGTTGACGCCGCCGTTGACGTCGAGGCACTGGCCGAGAGCCCGGATCGTGCCGTCGGTGCCGACCGTCCACTGCTGCGCCGTGCCACCGTCGCACGTGTACAGCTGCACCTGCGTTCCGTTGGCGGGGTTGGCCCCGTTGACGTCCACGCACTTGCCGCCCAACCCGGTGATCGGGCCGACCCGCGTGCCGCCACCTCCGCCGGTCGCGGGGATGGTGAACTCGCCGCGGTTGAGCACGCGGGGGGAGAAGTAAGACGCCTGCACGGCCGCGTTGTTGTTGTACGACGGATTGGTGAGCCACTCCGCCCACACCATCCACCACGCCCAGCGCGGCTGCGCGTCCATCAGCGCCGGGCTCGGCACCCGGCCGACCTCGGCGAGCGCGATCGGCTTGCCGCCGGCGATGTTCAGCATCGCCTGGTAGTCCGACGCGCTCGGGTCGTACTTGGCCCACACGTCCAGGCTGGCGACGTCCACGTAGGACGCTCCGGGCCAGTAGTCGGCGATCGAGCCCATGTTGACGTCCTTGACGTTCCACACCCAGACGAGGTTCGTGAGGCCCTGCGTCCTCGTGTAGTAGTCGTGGGCGATCTGGTACAGCTTGCGGCTGCCCGCGGCTCCGGGCTTGCCGCCCCACCAGGACCAGCCGTCGTTCATCTCGTGGATCGGCCGCCACAGCACGGGCACGCCCGCGTTCTGGAGCTGGCGCAGGTACGGGACGGCTTCGTTCAGCCGGTTCTTGTAGGCGGTGTTGAGCGCGGTGCCGTCGGTGACGACCTGGCTCCACTGGTCGGCGTCGAGGCTGGAGTTGATGTCGTTGGTCCAGTCGCACGTCGAGCCCTTGGTGGGCGGGCAGAGGTGCCACGTCAGCGCGACGACGGAACCGCCCTGCCACTGCCGGACGGCCTCGTCGACCATCGACTGGCGGTGGGCGACGTCGTCCGGCAGGAACAGGAAGTCACCGCCCCACAGGCCGGGCGTCTGGCCGGTGATGCCCTGGGCGACGCGGGTGTACTTCGTCGGGTCGGAGTTGGGTTCGCGGTTGTGCTGGCCGGACAGGGTGGACCGGCCGGAGATGCTCGTCAGGTAGTCGATCAGCGCCGCTCGGGTCGAGGCGGGGAACGCCCGCGCCGACAGGGGGGTGAGCAGGGACGCGACCAGCAGGAGCACGCCGAGGGCTGCCAGGCGTGGTCGCCGGGTCATCGGTGGGCCTCGGGGTTCGCGGGGATGGAGCGCATGGAACGGCCTCCTCGGCAGGGGGTGAGGGTGACGACCGTGCAGATAACTTAACCGCATAAGCATCTCGACCATAGGATCATCACTGCTGGCTGTCAACGATTCTTCCCGGCCGAAGATCGACTGATTTCAACCCGGTTTACTTAACCGTGAAAGCGGCCTTCTGCCCTGCTTGAACGGTCTCGGCCCCGGCGGGAGGAGTTCGCGGCTGTAGTCGCGATGGCGGTTGACGTCTGTGACGGCGATCACTTAGCGTCTCACTGTCGTAACAATTGAAACGTTTTAATCGCCCGAGCCCCCTGCCCTCGACATCCCGCGGAGCCCAGCATGCGACGCGCACCAACCGCCCGGAGAGGACGCCTGCACGTCCTCGTGGCGAGCCTCGTCCTCCTCCTGATCTCGACGACCCTGGCGAGCCCGTCAGCCTCGGCCGCCGTCCCCGTCAGCCTCGCCGACGCCCACTGGGTCTGGTTCCCGGAGGGCAGCCCCGCCGTGTCGGCCCCGGCGGGCGACCGGTACTTCCGCCGGACGTTCACCGTCCCGACCGGCGGGGTCACGGAAGCCCAGTTCGTCGTCACCGGCGACGACTCGGTCGACGTCTGGCTCAACGGCACGCCGCTGGCCTCCTCCGTCCGCGAGGTCGACTCGTGGACGAAGTCGCTGCACGTGGACCTGCGGTCCGCGTTGACCTCCGGCGCGAACACGCTCGCCGTCGTGGCGCGCAACTCCTCCGCGGGCCCTGCCGGCCTGCTCGGACGGGTGCGCGTCGTCACCTCGGGCGGCACGGTCGACTTCACCACCGACAACGCCTGGAAGGTCTCGCAGACCCCGGCCGACGGCTGGGAGAAGCCGGGCTTCGGCGACGGCGGCTGGTCCGCCGCGGCCGACCTCGGCGCCAACGGCACCGGGCCCTGGGGGACCAGGGTCGTCGCACCCGACCCGAACGCCGCGTCGCCGCTGGGCGTCGGCGCCACGACCACCGAACGCCGGGTCGACCCGCTCGGCGTCGACACGCCCCGGCCCCGGTTCGGCTGGAAGCTCACCGGCAGTGGTGGCCAGGCGCAGGGTGCCTACCAGGTGCTCGTGAGCACCAGCGCGGACGCCGCGACAGGCGACGTCTGGGACAGCGGTGCCGTGGCGAGCGGCCAGTCCGTGGACGTCGTCCACGCGGGCAACGCGCTGGCGTCGCACACCCGCTACTTCTGGCGGGTCAAGGTCTGGGACACCCAGGGACGGGCGAGCGGCTGGAGCGCAGTGCGGTCGTTCGAGACCGGACTTCTCGCCCCCGCGACGGAGTGGCAGGGCGCGTTCATCGGGCAGCCCGGCACCTCGCCGGGGCTCGGCGGGGCGAACTGGATCTGGTACCCCGAGGGCGATCCGGCCGCCGGCGTGCCCGCCGCGACCCGCTACTTCCGCACCACCGTCACCCTCGCCTCGGCACCCCAGGTCGCGAGCCTGATCGCGACCGGCGACGACACCGTGGACGTGTGGGTCAACGGCACCCAGGTCAGCACGTCGCCGCGGGTCGCGGACTCGTGGAAGACGGCGGCCGTCGTCGACGTCGCGAGCCGACTGCGCGCGGGCGCCAGCACGATCGCGCTGTCCGGCCAGAACACCAGCCAGTCGCCGGCGGGCGTGATCGCCCGGCTCGTCGTGGGCGGCACCGTCGTCACGAGCACCGACGCGGGCTGGAAGTCCTCCCAGAGCGCTCCCGCGGGCTGGGAGCAGCCCGGCTTCAACGACTCGTCCTGGCCCGCCGCCAAGGTCGCGGCCGGTTACGGCTCCGGGCCGTGGGCGAGCAGCGTGAGCGTTCCGCAGATCACGCCGTCCCCGTTGCTCCGCAAAGCCTTCACCGTCGGCAAGCCGGTCGCCAAGGCCCGGCTGTTCACCACGGCGCTCGGCCTCCAGGAGACCAGGCTCAACGGCGCCAAGGTCGGTGACGACGTGCTCGCGCCCGGCTGGACCGACTACCGGAAGCGCTTGCAGTACAAGGAGTACGACGTCACCAGCCGGATCGTCCAGGGCACGAACGCGCTCGGCGCGTGGTTGGGCAACGGCTGGTACGCGGGCACGATCGCCTGGTACGGCGGCGGCAACTACGGCCCGAAGCCGTGGTACTCGGCCCAGCTGCGGCTGACCTACACCGACGGCACCACCTCGGTCGTCGCTACGGACAGCAGCTGGAAGTACACGGCGGGCCCGATCACCTCGGACGACATGCAGATGGGCGAGCGGTACGACGCCCGCAAGCTCCCCGCCGGCTGGGACGGAGCCGGTTTCAACGACAGCTCGTGGGGCGCGGTCGGCGTGCGCACCGACGCGCCGCCGAAGCTGGTGTCCCAGGTGGACGAAGGCGTGAAGGTCCAGCAGGACCGGACCCCGATCGCCATCACCCAGCCGAAGCCCGGCGTGTGGATCTTCGACCTCGGGCAGAACGCCACCGGCTGGAACCGGCTGCGGGTCGCGGGTCCGGCGGGCACCGTGGTGTCCATGCGGCACGGCGAGATCCTCAACGCCGACGGCACGCTGTACACCGACAACCTGCGCATCGACGGGCTCGGCACGGACAAGTACACGTTGTCCGGCAACGGAACCGAGACCTACGAGCCCCGGTTCACCGTGCACGGCTACCGCTACGTCGAGGTGACCGGGTTCCCCGGCACCCCGACCGCGTCGGCGATCACCGGCCGCACCGCGTGGACGGCCGCTCCCGAGGCGGGCACCCTGACCACGTCCAACCCGCTGCTCAACAAGGTGCAGCAGGCGATCGTGTGGGGACAGCGCTCCAACATGCTGTCCCTGCCGACGGACTGCCCGCAGCGCAACGAGCGGCTGGGCTGGACCGGTGACATCGCGGCGTTCGCGGCCACGTCGACGTTCAACATGGACATGTCGACGTTCCTGGGCAAGTTCGCCGACGACCTCGTCGACGCCCAGCACGCCGACGGGGCGTTCACCAACACCGCGCCGGACCTCGGTGCGGGACAGGGCATCGCGGGCTGGGGCGACGCCGGGGTGATCGTGCCCTACACGCTGTGGCAGCGTTCCGGGGACCTGCGCGTGGTCGACGAGAGCTTCTCGGCGATGACGAGGTGGATCGAGTTCCTGCGCTCCACCGCCGACGGGAACCTGATCCGCGACGACGGCGGGTTCGGCGACTGGCTCAACGTCCAGGACGACACGGCCCGCAACATCATCTCCACGGCGTACTTCAGCTGGTCCGCGCGGCTCGTGTCGCGGATGGCCGAGGCGACCGGCCGCACGGCCGACGCGGCGAAGTACGCGGCGCTCGCCGACCAGGTCGCGGCGGCGTTCACGTCGCGGTTCGTGGCGGCGGACGGCACGGTGTCCGGCAACACCCAGACCGGGTACGTGCTGGCGCTGTCGTTCGGGCTCGTGCCGCAGAACCGCGTGCAGTCGTTGGTGGACAAGCTGGTCGCGAAGATCGGCGCGTCCGGCGGCCACCTGACCGTCGGGTTCCTCGGCGTGGAGAACCTGTTGCCGGTGCTGGTCGACCACGGTCGCTCCGACATCGCCTACCAGGTGCTC
>DATMCA010001238.1:0-10528 GCA_035559015.1 Umezawaea sp.
CGTCGACTTCTCCGTGCTGACCCGCACGGAGACCGTGACCTCCTGCCCGTACAAGGGGACGACGACCGACTACTGGTCGATCACCACCCCGACGGGCGTGCACGCGGACCTGGCGTGGAGCTACTCGTTCCCCACCAAGGACCTGCTGCCGATCGCGGGCCTGGTCGCGTTCTACGACGAGAAGGTCGACGTGGTCCTGGACGGCGTGCGGCAGGACCGCCCGGTGACGCACTTCTGACTCACGTGAGGCGCGGCAGGGCCTGGTACAGGCGCAGCAGCAGGTGCAGGTCCAGCGCCCGGTCCGGCTCCCGCCAGTTCTCGCCGAGCAGCCGGTCGAGCACCGCGAGCCGCTGGTAGAGCGTGTTCACGTGCACGCCCAGCTCGGCCGCGGCGGCCGCGGGCCGCCTGCCGTGGTCCAGGAACGCGTGCAGCGTGCGCGCCAGCGGCACCGAGCGGTGCCGTTCCTCCGCGAGAACGGCCCCGAGTTCGCGCTCGACCATGCTCCGCACGTTCTCCCGCCCCTGCCTGCTGAGCAGGACCTGGTACACGCCGAGGCCCTCGGCGGAGGTGAGCTGCCCGGGGCGGTCGAGCGCCACCAGCGTTTCGAGGGCCTGCTCGGCCCGGTGACGGCAGCGGGCCAGGTCGCCCGCCCCGGCCGCGGGCCCGGCGACGCCCGCGGTGAGCCCGGCCGACTCGTCCCAGTTCGCGGTCAGCGTCTCGGGGTCGTCGACGGGCACGGCCGCGAGCAGCCGACCGCCCTCGGTGGCCACGGTCGTCCCCTCCGGCAGCGCGGCCACGAGCCGGGACCGGGCGGCCGGCGTGCTCGGCCGGGCCACGAGCACGCTGTACGTCCGCGTCGGGTCGAGCCCGGCGCCCCTGAGCTGCCGGGCGGCGTCGACCACGGGCCGGGACAGCAGGTCCAGCAGGTGGGCGTCACGGGTCAGCCGCGCTGCCCGCTCGACGGCCTCCTGCCCCACGAGGATCAGCGCGAGCGGGGGAGCGGCGCGCTCCACCAGCAGCCGGTCGTCCGCGCCCGCCCCGGTCAGCACCAGCGCGCCCAGCACGCGCCGGCCCGCGATCACCGGTTGCACCAGCAGGTCGCCGACGACGGTGGCCGTGCTCTCGCCGTCCAGCGCGTCCATCACCGGACCGAGCACGTCGGCGTGCGCCGGAGGCCGTTCGCCCGCGTGGACGAACACGACCTGGTCGGTCGCCGACGCCGCGACCTCGCCGAGCAGGTCGTCCACGCCGCCGCCGTCGAGCACGACGCGGGTGAGCCGCCGGTCCCAGTGCAGGGTCCGTTCGAGCCGGTGCACGGTCGCCCGCGCCGCCTGCGCCGACCGGGCGTTGTCGATCGCCACGGCCGCGTGCGCCGCCAGCGCGGAGAGCAGCGCGATCTCCTCCTCGCTGAAGCTGCGCTCCTGCCGCTTGCACGCCAGCAGCGCGCCGAGCACCCGGCCGCGCAGGGTGAGGGGCACGCCGAGCAGGCCGTGGATGTTCTCCGCGGTCGCCGCCCGGTCCGCGTCGGCGTCGTGGCTGATGTCGGGGTCGGTGCGGTAGTCGGGCGTCCACACCGGTTCGCCGCGCGCCACCACGGCGGCGGCGATGCCGGTGTCGAGCGGGATGCGCAGGCCGAGCAGTTGCGGGGTGAGCGCGCCTTCGGCGACGTCGATGCGCAGGTGGTCGTCCTCGACCAGCGCGAGGTAGGTCAGGTCGACGCCGAGCAGCCGCCTGGCCTGGCCGACGACCTCCCCGACCAGGTCGTCCGGGTCGTGCAGCGTCGACAGCCGGTGGGCGATGTCGTTGAGCGCGGACAGCTCGGTCGCGCGCTGCCGCCGTTGCTCCAGCAGGGAACGCAGGCGCAGCGCGGAGTGGGCGTCGCGGTCGACGGCCTGGTCACCGCCCGCCGCGCGCAGGTCGTCGTGGTGCCGGGCCAGCGCGTCGGGCGACGCGTCGTCGAGGAGCAGGTCCAGCCACGAGGTCACCGCGACTCCTTCACCGGATGGAGGGATGGTCCACTCTATCGGGTCCGCGGTGGAGAGTCCGCACATTGCCGATGGTCGACGCCGTTGGCTAGCGTCGGGAGGAGGACACCAACGGAGGTGGGCGGGATGGACGAGTTGAGCGCACTGCTCCCGCCCGGTCGGGTGCTGCGCGACCCCGACGTGCTGCGCTCCTACAGCCACGACGAGGCCGAGTGGGCGCCGTGGGAGCTGCCCGCGGCCGTCGTCCGGCCCCGCACGGCCGAGGAGGTCCAGGTCGCCGTCCGGTACTGCGTCGAGCACCGGATCCCGGTCGTCACGCGCGGCGCGGGCACCGGCCTGTCCGGCGGGGCCAACGCGACCGCCGGGTGCGTGGTGGTCGCGCTCGACGGGATGCGGGCGATCAGGGAGATCGACCCGCTGGAGAAGCTCGCCGTCGTCGAACCCGGTGTGGTCAACGACGACCTGCGCGCGGCCTGCGCCGAGCACGGGCTCTGGTACCCGCCGGACCCGGCCAGCTCGCCGTGGTCGACCATCGGCGGCAACGTCGCCACCAACGCGGGCGGCGTGTGCTGCGTGAAGTACGGCGTGACCGGCGACTACGTCCTGGGCCTCCAGGTCGTGACCGGCACCGGCGAGCTGGTGCGGCTCGGCCGCCGCACCGCCAAGGGCGTCGCGGGCTACGACCTCACGTCGCTGCTGGTCGGCTCCGAGGGCACGCTCGGCGTCATCACCGAGGTCACCGTGCGGCTGCGGCCGAGCCGGGCGCCCGAGCACACCGTCGCGGGGTACTTCTCGTCCGTCGTCGCGGCGGGCCTCGCCGTGGAGCGGATCGCGGCCGCCGGGCTCACGCCGTCCGCGTTGGAACTGGTCGACCGGCACTGCCTCGCCGCCGTGGACGAGTGGAAGAACATGGGCCTCTCCGCCGACGCGGACACCGTGCTGCTCGGTCGGACGGACGCGCCCGGCGCGGCCGGGGACGCCGAGGCCGACGCGCTGCTGGCCTGCTTCGACGCGGCGGGCGCGACCTGGAGCGCCCGGTCCACCAACCAACGGGAGGCCGACGCGCTGTTCGACGCCCGCCGCCTCGCCTACCCGGCGCTGGAACGGCTCGGGCCGGTGCTGACCGAGGACATCTGCGTCCCCGTCGGCCGGGTCGCCGAGATGCTGGGCCGCATCCAGGCCATCGGTGTCCGGCACGACACGAAGATCGCCAACATCGCCCACGCGGGCGACGGCAACCTGCACCCGCTGCTGCTGACCGGGCACGGCGACGAGGACGGCAGGGCCCGCGCGCAGGCCGCGTTCGCCGACATCATCACCGAAGCTCTGGAACTCGGCGGCACGGTCACCGGCGAGCACGGCGTCGGCCTGCTCAAGCGCGACGGACTGCGCCGGGAACTCGACCCGGCCGTGCTCGCGCTGCACCGCGCCGTGCGCGACGCGCTCGACCCGCACCACATCCTCAACCCCGGCAAGGTGTTCGGACAGGAGCAGGAATGACCACGGAACCACTGGTGCGCCTCGGCGCCGCCACCCTGCGCGGGACGCGCGCCGACGGAGTGTCCTCGTTCAAGGACATCCCGTACGCGCGCGCCGAGCGGTTCGGCCCGCCGGAACCCGTTGCCCTGTCCGGGGAACGCGACGCGCGGACGTTCGGGCCGACGGCTCCGCAGGGCAGCACCCGGATCCCCGGCGTCGACCTGGAGGGCATCGTCGGACCGGGCTGGATCCCCGGCGACGACTACCTGACCGCCAACGTGTGGACACCGGACCCGACCGCGACCGGGCTGCCGGTGATGGTGTTCGTGCACGGCGGCTCGTTCACCGGCGGATCGGGGAGCACCGCCGGGTACGACGGCGCCGCGTTCGCCCGCGACGGCGTGGTGCTGGTGACGGTGAACTACCGGCTCGGCGTGCTCGGGTTCGGCTCCGTGCCGGGGTTCCCGGAGAACCGCGGCCTGCGCGACCAGATCGCGGCGCTGGAATGGGTGCGGGACAACGCCTCCGCGTTCGGCGGGGACCCCGGCAACGTCACGGTGTTCGGCGAGTCGGCGGGGGCGCTCAGCGTGTGCGACCTGCTGGCCGTCCTGCCCTCGGGGCTGGTGCGCCGGGCGATCAGCCAGAGCGGCGGCGGATCGCACCTGCTCACACCGGCGCAGGCCGCCGTGACCACCCGCGCGGTCGAGGAAGCCCTCGGCGGGCCGGTCACCGAGGCCGACGACGCCGCGCTGGTCGACGCGCTCACCCGCGTGGCGCTGGCGCGCCCGGACCTGACCGTGGACGGGGTGCGCGACCCGTTGATGGGGTTGTCGCCGATCGGTCCGGTGCTGGACGGCGACCTGTTCCACGACCAGCCCGTGGACGTCGTGGCGGCGGGGGCCGCGGCGGGCGTGGACGTGCTGGTGGGGAACAACTCCGACGAGATGAACCTCTACCTCGTCGGCCTCGGGGCGGCCCTGCCCGAGGTCACGCCCGAGGTGCTGGCGTTCTCCGTCGCCCGCCTGCACCCCGAGCCCGACCGCGTCGTGGACGCGTACCGGGCCGCGGGCCGCGGCGCCACCCCCGGTGAGCTGCTGGCCGCCATCGGCACGGACTTCATGTTCGCCGTCCCCACCGCCCGGCTGGCCGCCGCGCACGCGCCGCACGCCGCCGGGACGTGGCGGTACGAGTTCACCTGGCGCTCGCCCGCGTTCGGCGGCGGGCTCGGGGCGTGCCACGGGATCGAGCTGCCGTTCGTGTTCGACGTGCTGGACCGCGTCGACTTCGGCCTGCTCGGTGTCACGCCGAACGCCGAGACCACCGCGCTCGCCACGAGCGTGCACGCGGCGTGGGTCGCCTTCGCCCGCGACGGCGACCCCGGCTGGCCCCGCTACACGCGGGAGCACCCCGCCGTGCGCCGGATCGGTCCGGAGTGGGCGACCACCGAGGAGGCCGACGGCAAGGAACGCGCGGTGTGGGAGGGCGTGCGCTGACTACTCGGCGGGTGACCGCTCGGGGGCCCGGACGGTCGACTCCCCGGCGGTGAGGCTGCCCAGCAGGGCCAGCGCGTCGGCGGTCGGGGTGTTCGGGACCGGGTGGAAGACCTTGATCATCAGTCCGGCGGCGGCGTTGACGGTCAGGGACTCGTAGTTCAGGTGCAGGTCGCCCACCAGCGGGTGGCGCAGGAGCGTGGAGCCGCGGGTCTTGACGCGCACCTGCGCCTTGCCCCACATCACGCGGAACTCGTCGCTGCGCAGGGAGAGCTCGCCGACCAGGGCGATCAGGCCGGGGTCGTCCGGGTCGGCGCCGCCCGCCGCCCGCAGCGCCGCGACGGTCGCGTGCGCCACGGAGGTCCAGTCCCCGTAGAAGCTCCTGGCGCCCTGGTCGAGGAACACCATGCGCGCCAGGCACTCGGCGTGCTCGTGACCCTGGTACACGGCACGTCCGAGCTGGTTCGCGCCGACCACGTTCGTCAGGCCGTCCAGCACGATCGCGGGCGTCGACGACCAGAGTTCCAGCAGCGCTTGCAGTCGCGGGTCCACCCGAGGGCGTTCGGCCTGCTTCCGCCGACCGCGGGGCGAGTGGTCGGCCACCGAGCGGAGGTAGCGCAGCGCCTCGTCGTCGAACGACAGCGCCCTCGCCAGCGCGTCGAGCACCGAGCGCGACGGGTGGCGTTCCCGGCCCTGCTCCAGCCGCGTGTAGTAGTCGGTGCTCAGGCCGGCGAGGTCGGCCACCTCCTCGCGCCGCAGGCCCGGCACGCGCCGCCTGCCGTCGACGGGCAGCCCGACGGACTCCGGGGTCAGCTGCGTGCGCCTGGCCCGCAGGAACTCGCCGAGGTGGTTCTTCGCTCTCACCGGGCGAACATAACCCGGCCGCGCACGCGGTGTCCCGGGTGAGCCACACCCTGCCAGGGTCCTATTCCGCTGTTGGGTGGGTGTGCCACACCCTTCTCGGCCTCGCCCGGCCCGCCTAGCTTTCGTTGCGGCGGCGGGAAATCCGCCGCCTTCCCCCGAAACAGCGGATGGAGAACCATGTCCAAGCCCGGCGCACTCGCACTCGCCGTCGTGCTGGCACTGTCGACGGCACTGGTGGCACCGCTCCAGGCGTCGGCCACCACCACCCACCTGTCCTCGCCGCGGATCGTCGCGCACCTGGACCTGGCCGCCGGCCAGCAGGTGGAGAACATCACCCTGGAGCCGGACGGCTCCGCGGACGTCACCTTCGCCTACTCCCGGCAGATCGCCCGGATCTCGCCGCGCGGGGCCGTGCGCGTCCTGGCCACCGTCCCGGCTCCGCCTCCGGGGTCCAAGACCCCGGCGTTCGGCGGCGACCCGATCGTCGGCGGGATCGAGCGCGACCACGACGGCACGCTGTACTTCGCCTACTCGACCGGGACCGCCGAGCTGACCGGCCTCTGGCGGCTCCGGCCGGGTGGGACGCCGCAGCGCGTCGTCGCACTCCCGCCGACCGGCGTGGCCAACGGCCTGGCCCTGAACGGCGGCTACCTCTACGCCGCCGACTCGGTGCTGGGCACGATCTGGCGCGCGCCGGTCGGCGGCGGGCAGGCCGTCGCGTGGAGCACCGCGCCCGAGTTGGCGCAGAGCTCGCTGGCAGGCGCCAACGGCCTGGCCGTGCACAACGGCGCCGTGTGGACGACGAACACCGATACCGGGTCCGTCGTCCGCGTTCCGGTCGAGCGGGACCGGTCGGCCGGTGCGGCGACCGTCGTGGCCACCGGTCTGGGCCTGATCGACGACATCGAGTTCACCGGCGGGGGCGACACCCTGCTGGTCGCGGGGATCGCGGCCAACGAGGTGCTCCTGGTCCGGCCGGACGGCTCGCACACGGTCGTCCTGACCGGCGTGGACGGCCTCCAGAACCCGACGTCGCTGGCCCGCCGGGGTGACACGGTGTACATCGGCAACGCGGCGTACTTCACCGGCGTCGACCCCAATGTGCTCACCGCGCGCCTGAGCTGCTGAGGTGCGGGGCGGGACACCGTCGTCAGGCGGTGCCCCGCCCCAGCAGGCGTTCGGCGTTGCGGGTGGTCAGGTCACGCCAGTCCGCCCCCGGAGCGTCGTCGATCGACGCCAGCTGCCGGGCGACGGCCTCCGGTGGTGTGAAGCAGAAGTCGCTGCCGTACACCAGCTTCCCGGTGCCGACGACGCCCGCCAGCGCGGGCACCTGGGCCGGGAACGGGGTGCCCGCCAGGTCGAACCACAGGCCCCGGAGCTGGTCGCGGGTCGGAGCGCCGCCGCCCGTCCCGAACGTGGTGCGGAATAGCTCGATCCGGTCGGCGAGCAGCGCGAGCGTCCCACCGCAGTGGGGGATGACGAACCTGATGCGCGGGAACCGCTCCAGCGCCCCGCTGAACACCAGGTCGGTCACGGTCCTGGTGGTGTCGAACGGGAACTCCAGCATCGGCCGCGGCCGGTCCGGCGACACGGCCTCCCACCCCTGCGGCGACGTGGGGTGCACGAACGCGACGGCCTCGCGGCGGTCCAACTCCTCCAGCAGGGGCGTGAACAGCGGATCGCCCAGGTAGCGGCCCTCCACGTTGGACTCCAGCGCCACGCCGTCGGCGCCCAGCACGTCCAGCGCCCGCGCCAGTTCCCCCAGCGCCGCCTCGACGTTCGGCAGCGGCAGGGAGGCGAAGTTCCCGAACCGGCCGGGGAACCGCCCCGCGATCTCGGCCGCGCTGTCGTTCACGTGCCGCGCCAGGTCCACCGCCGCGGCGTCGTCGCCGAAGTGCACGCCGGGCGACGACACGGACAGCACGGCCCTCCCGATGCCGTTCCCGTCCATCAGCCGCAGGTGCCGCTCCGCGCTCCACGTCGGCCACGCGGGCATCCCGTCGGGCCGCACGTGCCCGGCCCGGACGGCCTCGGCGACGTACCGGTCGGTGAGGAAGTGCGCGTGCACGTCGATCAGCCCCGCCACGGGACCACCTCCTGGCAAGCCGCTCCGACGATCGTGGTCACGCGCCCATGATCCTCCCGACGACGACGTCGGCCCGGCAGGGGAGTCCCCGCCGGGCCGACGTCGTGGAACGGGTGGCTACTTGGCCGCGGCCTCGTCGCGCTTGGACTTCATCAGGCTGGCGATCGTGGTGACCACCAGGACACCGATGATCACCGGGAGCGACACCTCGATGCCGATCGTCGGCACCGCCAGGGGCTCACCGCCGTTGAGGAACGGCAGCGAGTTGGTGTGCAGCGCCTCCAGGACCAGCTTCACGCCGATGAACGCGAGGATCAGCGAGAGGCCGATCGACAGGTACACCAGCTTGTTCAGCAGGCCGCCGAGCAGGAAGTACAGCTGCCGCAGGCCCATCAGGGCGAACGCGTTGGCCGTGAACACCAGGAACGGCTCCTTGGTGAGGCCGAAGATCGCCGGGATCGAGTCGAGCGCGAACAGCAGGTCGGTCGTGCCGATCGCGAGCATGACGATGAACATGGGGGTCACGAAGCGCTTGCCGTCGATCTTGATGAACGACTTGGCGTCGTGGTAGCGGTCCGCCACCGGGTAGACCCTGCGGACGAACCTCAGCAGCGCGTTCTCCTTGTACTCCTCGTCCTCGTCGTGCTTCGTCCTGGCCAGCTTGTAGCCGGTGTAGATGAGGAACGCGCCGAAGATGTAGAACACCCAGCTGAACTGCGCGATGACCGCCGCGCCGACCGCGATGAACATGCCGCGCATGACCAGCGCGATGAGGATGCCGACGAGCAGCACCCGGCCCTGGTGCACCGGCGGCACCTTGAAGGTGGTCATGATGATCAGGAAGATGAACAGGTTGTCGATGCTGAGCGAGTACTCGGTGATGTACCCGGCGAAGAACTCACCGGCGTAGACACCGCCCGAGAAGTACCAGATGCCCAGTCCGAACAGGACCGCGAGGGTGACGTAGAACGTCACCCAGCGACCGGCTTCGCCGAACGACACCTCGTGCGGCCTGCGGGCCACGAGCACGAGGTCGACGACGAGCAATCCCAGTAGACCCACGACCGTCGCGAGCCACAACCACAGTGGTACAGACATGAGGAATCGACCCTCCGGCTCTCGGCGTGCGCGCCTGTGACCGGAGGTCTCCTCCGCCGGCTGACGCCGACCGGCGGAACCGGGAGCCAAGGGGCACTCCGTGCTGACGGCACCGCCGCGCTGGGAGTACTCCCCTCCGCGAACTGGAACAGTGTCCCTTATGTCCTGTCCCGAGCGCCACACGGGGCGGGGCGGATCACCCTGATCGTGTACTCACCCTGCCCGAATGCGGCCGACTCCGCCCGGTGAATTGACGCGGGGCAGGCCGCCCGGTTTCCCCGGGCCGGGTGTTCACGTCAACCATGCTCTGACTTGGGCTTCCTCAGTCGGGTCAAGTGGTCGACGAAAAGTGAACGGAAATCAGGAATTGGTCTGTTTTCGATTCCGCGACCATTCGCGCAAGGTGATCGGCCGAGCACTCTCCGATGTGTTGATGTCAGGTCAAAAGGTGAGTTCTCGTCGGAAACGTTGTCACGAATAGTTGATTCGACTATGGCTACCGAGAGTGGTTCTAGGGGTGGCGAGTGAATCGGTTCCGACGTCGGCGACCGTCGCTAGGTGCCCCTGCGGCTACCGTATGTAGCCGAAATTCGGCTAATTATCTCGAATGGATTACGGCGTCTCTTTCGCGCTGGTGGATCGTCGGATATCGGGTTACGAATTGGACCCTGCTGCCGAGTGCCTGCCGGCCGTGTGTCCCGCGTCGCGCTTGCAGGCCGTGGCCGCAGTCCGCATCCCAACCAAGGACCGGTGTGCTTGTGAACCACGATTCGATGCAGCATTTCTCGTCGGGTCTCTGGACCCCGGTGCTGGCGTACGCCATCTCGGTGATCGGGTCGCTGATCGGCCTGTCGTGCATGTCGAGGGCCAGGAACGAGGCCGTGCGCAGGTCGAAGGTCCTCTGGACGGTCTTCGGGGCGCTGGCCATCGGTGGCGTGGCCATCTGGCTGATGCACTTCATCGCCATGCTCGGCTTCGACGTCACCAGTGGCACCGTCAAGTACTCCGCGCCGCTCACGGCCCTGTCCGCGCTGATCGCGGTGGGTGTGGTGGGTGTCGGGCTGTCCATCGTCACCCTCCTGCGGGTCACTCCCGTGCGCCTCGTCGGCGCCGGCGTGCTGGCGGGTCTCGGCGTGGCGGGCATGCACTACATGGGCATGTCGGCGATCCGGTTCCAGGGCGAGCTGTCCTACGACACGACCCTGGTGGCCCTGTCGTGCGTCATCGCGGTCGTCGCCGCCACCGCCGCGTTCTGGTTCACCCTGGTCGTCAAGACGACTTTCGCCCGCATCGCCGCGGGGCTCGTGATGGGTGTCGCCGTGACCGGGATGCACTACACCGGCATGGCCGCCGTCAGCGTGGACGCCGATTCGACGATCCCCACCCCCGCGGGCACCGACGTGTTCGATCTCGTGTTCCCGGTTTTCCTGCTCGGTGGTCTGGTCGTGGCGGTGCTGCTGTGGACGTTGTTCACCTCTGAGAACGACCCACTCGGTGAGCCCGCGGACGGCATCCGCTGAATTCCG
>DATMCA010001239.1:0-2244 GCA_035559015.1 Umezawaea sp.
TTCGCGGCCAGAACTGGTAGAAATTCTCGCCCAGTCGGCTGCTGGCCGGGTCCTCCGGCGTCGCGACGCGGACGTGGTGGCCGCGGTTGTGCTCGATGTAGAAGTGGCCGTAGAAGCTCTGCGCCAGCGCGATCTTCGACAGCCACCGCTCGTGGCTCTCCTTCTTGTGGCCCAGTTCGTGCGCGGTGTTGATGCCGATCCCGCCGACGCACCCGATGGTGACCGCCAGGCCGACCTTGTCCACCGTGGACAGGTCGCCGTGCGCGATCACCAGGAACGCCAGGGCGAATCCCGCGTACTGGATCGGCAGGAACAGGAACGTGATCCAGCGGTAGTACCGGTCGTTCTCCAGGGCCTCGATCACGTCGTCCGGCGGGTTCGACCGGTCGAGCCCGGCCAGCAGGTCGATCGCGGGGACGATCAGCAGCACGACGATCGGCCCGAGCCAGAACCACACGCCCCAGCCGGTGAGCGCGTGCAGGCCCAGCGCGGCGAAGGCCAGGGACGGCACCACGAGGCCGATGAGCCACAGGTACCGCTTCCGGTCCGTCCACCCCTCGGTCGACCCGTCGGGGATCGTGCCGGTGTCCGCCATGTGACCTCCCGCGCTCGCTTTACATGAAGGTAGCTTTTGTAAAGTTGGTTTGACAAGTGCGGGCGATCTGTAAAGCCGATTGCCGGCTTGACGGCATCCGCACCAGTTGCCAGGCTCGGTTCACCGGTTGTTGTTAGCGCTAACATCACCCTGCTGGTGGCGGCGCCCGTTCAACGGAGAACTGATGACCGCAGCACGCACGCGTTCCCGCGCCCTCCGCCTCGCGGTGGCCGCCTCCCTGCTCCTGACCACCTGCGCGGCCACGGCCGGAACGGCCTCCGCCGCGACCGTCACCGTCCGGCCCGACCCGAGCTACCAGCAGCAGCCGTTCCAGGGCTGGGGCACCAGCCTGGTGTGGTTCGCGAACGCCACCGGCGGCTACCCGGACGCCATCCGCACCCGGCTCGCCGACCTGCTGTTCGGCCCGGACGGGCTGAACCTGAACATCGCCCGCTACAACATCGGCGGCGGCAACGCGCCGGACGTGCCGCCGTACCTGCGGGCGGGCGGCGCGGTGCCCGGCTGGTGGAAGGCCCCGGCGGGCACGACCAGGACCGACACCGACTGGTGGCGGCCGGGCGATCCCGCGCTGTTCGACCAGGCCGCCGACCCCCGCCAGCGCTGGTGGGTCGACCGGATCAAGTCGCGGGTCGACCGCTGGGAAGCGTTCAGCAACTCGCCACCGTGGTTCCAGACCGTCAGCGGCTACGTCTCCGGCGGGTTCGACGCCAACGCCGACCAGCTCCGCGCGGACCGGATCGGCGACTTCGCCTCGTACCTCACGCGGGTGGTCGACGAGGTCGAGCGGGCCCACGGCATCCGGTTCGGCACGCTGGACCCGTTCAACGAGCCCAACACCTCGTACTGGCGCACGACGTTGGGCGCCGACGGCAACCCGACGGGCGGCAGGCAGGAGGGCGCTCACCTCGGACCGGCGTTGCAGGCGAAGGTCGTTCCGGCGGTCGCCTCGGCGCTCGCGCGGGCGACGACGGACGCGGTGCTCTCGGCCCCCGACGAGACCAACCCCGGCACGTTCGCCACCGACTGGAACGGCTACCCGCAGGCGGCGCGCGACCAGGTCGGCCAGCTCAACGTGCACACCTACGGCACCGCCCGCCGCACGTCGGCGCGCGACATCGCCAAGGGCGCGGCGAAACCGCTGTGGATGAGCGAGGTCGACGGCTCGTGGGGCGACGGCCAGAGCTTCACCAGCATGGACCCCGGTCTGGGGATCGCCGAGCGCGTCATCGACGACCTGCGCGAGCTGGAACCGGTGTCGTGGCTGCTGTGGCAGGCGATCGAGGACTACGACAACATGAAACCGGGCGGCGAGTCGCCGAACGGGATGAACTGGGGAGTCGTGCAGATCCCGTTCGACTGCGGTCCGCGCGACACCCTCACGACGTGTCCGGTGAGGACGAACACCAAGTTCCACACCCTGCGCAACTTCACCCACCACATCCGGCCGGGTGACCGGCTGGTCAAGGTCGGGACGACGACCGACGTGGCGGCCGTGCGCGGGACGACCGACGCGCTGAAGTCGGTGGTGCACCTCAACAAGTCCACCGAGGCGCAGCAGGTGGTGCTCGACCTGTCGGCGTTCGCCGCGATCACCTCGGGCGCCACCGTCCGCCCGGTCGTCACCGACG
>DATMCA010001240.1:0-4339 GCA_035559015.1 Umezawaea sp.
TCCGCCTTCGCGGGCGGCACCGCCGGTTGCGACCGGTCCTCCTCGATCGAGGAGGGCGTGTAGTCGAACGGCGCCGGTTCGTTGTCGTCCAGATCCGCCAGGCCCTCGGCCGCGAGCCTCTTGGCCGCTCGCCGGTCGTGCACGCGGGCTATCTGGATGGCCAGTTCGAACAGCAGCGTCAACGCCAACGCCAACGCCACCATCGAGATCGGGTCCGTGCCGGGGGTCGCGATGGCCGCGAAGACGAACAGGGCGAAGATGATGCCCCGACGCCACTTCGCCAGCTTCTCGTAGCTCACCATGCCGACCTGGTTGAGCATCACCACGACCAGCGGCAGTTCGAAGCTCACGCCGAAGATGAGCAGCAGGGCGAGCACGAAGTTGATGTACGCGCCACCCGAGAGCGCGGTCAGGAACTTGTTGTCGCCGAAGCCGACGAGAACGCTCAGGCCCTGCGGCACCACGTAGAACGCCAGCACCGCGCCCATGATGAACAGCAGGGACGCGACGAACACGAAGGTCAGCGCGAACTTGCGCTCCTTCGAGTACAGGCCCGGCGCGATGAACCTCCAGACCTGGTGGAGCCACAGCGGCGCCGTCAACGCCATGCCCGCCGCGGCGCCCACCTTCAACTGGATCATGAAGGCTTCGAAGGGCTCGGTCTGCAGCAGCTGGCACGAGTTGCCGCCCTGGTGCAGCCGGGCCTCCAGCGGGATGCCGCAGTACGGGCTGATCACGAAGTCACCGAGGCTGGGCAGTCCGAAGATCCGCCAGCTCCACCAGAAGAAGCCGAAGATGGCGCCGACCGCGATGAACAGCAGTGCCCACGCCAACCTGCTCCGCAGGTCGTACAGGTGGTCCTTGAGGGACATGGTGCCGTCGGGGTTGCCCCGACGGCTGGTCTTGTTCCTGCGGTCCCGGAGCTGCACCAGCCACCGGACGGGACTTGCGCCCACCGTCTGGTCCGTCCTTCAGCTCAGTTGTTGGTGTTCTTCTGGTCAACGGGCTGCGGCTGCGCCACCGGCTGCGGCTGGGCCACGGGCGGCTGCGCGACCACGGGCGGCTGCGCGGGCGGGAGCTGCTGCGGCGCCTGCTGGACCGGCGGCTGCGGGGCGTACTGCTGCTGCGCGTACTGCTGCTGGGCCGGCGGCTGCTGCGGCTGGTCGTCGTCCTCGCGCAGACCCTTGGTCTCCGCCTTGAGGATCTTCGCCGACTTGCCGAGCGAGCGCGCCATGTCGGGCAGCTTCTTCGCACCGAACAGCAGGATGATCACCACAGCGATGATGATCAGCTCTGGAACTCCGAGGTTAGGCACGGTGGTCCTCCTGTCTCCCCCGGTCCGTCGATCGTACGCGGGGCTGATCCTTGCGCCGTTCGGCGAAGGCCACCCCCAGCGCGGCCGACCGCGCCCTGAGCAGACCCACACCGTCGCCAACATTGTCACTCACGCGAGAGCTGACCTTCGTGAAGTGACGGAGAGAACCAACTACCCGGATCACGACCGCGACCAGCGCGACCACTCCTACGACCACGAGCACCAGGCTCGGCAAGTACGGCACTCCCTTACCGTACTGGTCTCAGGTGGCCGGCAGGTGCTCTACCCTGCGCAGCGCCTCGGTGGCCTGGCGGACGACCTCGTCGGCCAGTTCGGCCGGGTGCTCGACGTGCACGTCACCACCGAGCCCCAGGGTCAGCCTGGCCATCCACGACAGGTCGGTGTACCGCATCATCACCCGCGCCCGACCGCGGCCGAGTTCGATCACGTCCTCGACCGGGTAGTACTCGCTGACCCACCGGGCGTCCGGTTCGAGCACGAGCACGGCGATGCGCTGCGACGGGTCCGGCTGGAACAACCCCTCCGAGGTGTCGGTCAGCCGCACGTGCGGCGGCGGGGCCGCGCGCTCGTCCAGCACCTCGACCTCGTCGATCCGGTCCAGCCGGAACAGCCGGACGCCGTCGGCTTGGCGGCACCAGGCCTCCAGGTAGCTGTAGCCCTCCACGAGCAGCATCCGCAGCGGGTCGACGACCCGGTCGGTGATCTCGTCGCGCGACGGCGTGTAGTAGCGCAGCCGCAGCGCCCGCTCCCGGCGCACGCCGTCCTGGAGCGAGTCCCTGACCTGCGCGGTCTCCGGCGCCTCGCGGATCGCGAGCCCGACCGTGACACCGGCGGGCTGCGCCTGCCCCACGGCGGCCTCGATCTTCGCCACGGCCCGCTGGACCGCCTCGGCGTCCAGCATGCCCGGCGTGTCGCTCAGCGCCCGCAGCGCCACCAGCAGCGATGTCGCCTCGGCCGCGGTCAGCCGCAGCGGACGGCTCATGCCCGCGTCGAAGCCGACGGTGACCGTGTCGCCCTCGAACGACAGGTCGATCAGGTCGCCGGGCCCGTAGCCCGGCAGCCCGCACATCCACAGCAGTTCGAGGTCCTTGCGGAGCTGCTTCTCCGGCACCTCGAAGTCCTCGGCGACCTCCCGCAGCGGGATGCCCGGCCGGGCCAGCAGGTACGGCACCAGCGCCAGCAGGCGCGGCACCCGTTCCGACGAGGCGCTCACGACCCCACCTCCGCACCGCGCTGCGAGCGCAGCGCGCCCAGCAGCCGCTCCCGCACCGACTTCGCCAGCACCTCGGGCTCGATCACCAGCACGTCCGGCCCGAACCCCGCGATCCACCGCGCGGCCGAGTCCGGGAACCTCAGCTCGATCTCCACCAGGTCTCCCAGCTCACCGTCCACGAGCTGCTCACCCACCACGTTCGCGCGCCTGCGCAGCCCCTGCGCCCTGCCCTTCGCCACCCACAGCCGGGTGGGCGAGGCGGGCTGCGGGTCGTTCTGCGTCGTCGCGACGAAGCTCAACAGGTCCACGTCGACCGGGCGCTCTACCACACCGGGCTTGCCCACCGTCCGCACCTGCCCGACCACCCGCGACAGCCGGAAGCACCGCGCGGCGTTCCGGTCGCGGTCGTGCCCGACCAGGTACCAGCGCCCTCGCCGGGCCACCACGCCCCAGGGTTCGATCGTCCGGGTCGCCACGTCGGTCGCGGGCAGACGGCGGTAGTCGAACTCCACGACCTGACCCGCTTGGACCGCCGCCAGCAGCGACGGGAACGCCGGTTCGCTCGTCCGCACCTTCGGCTCCACCGCCGCCCGCACGTCCTGGTCCACGTCCACCCCGGCCGCCCGCAACTTGATCAGCGCCCCGTGCGCGGCCCCGGTGAACTGCGGCGAGTCCCAGAGCCTCGCCGCCAACGCCACCGCGGCGGCCTCGTCCGGTTCCAGGTCGATGTCCCCGAGCTCGTAGTCCCGACGCGCGATGCGGTACCCGTCGGTCGTCTCGAACGACCCCGTGCGACCGGTCTCCAGCGGCACCCCGAGATCCCGCAGCTCCGTCTTGTCCCGCTCGAACATCCGGTAGAACGCCTCGTCGCTGAGCGCGTCGGAGTAGCCGGGCACGATGCCGCGGATGCGCTCGGCGCTCAGGAACTGACGGGTGGACAGCAGGCACAGCACCAGGTTGACGAGCCGTTCAGCACGGGTGGTGGACACCGCGCAACCCTAACCCCGTCGGACCACCGGATGCTTCCTCGCCCACCTCTCACCTCCGATCAACGGCCCGTTCATCCTGTTTTTGGTTTTCGGCGTTTGTTCTTGGCTGTGGGGTGACGGCCCACGGGTGGTTTGGGTGGCGATCCGGTCGAACCCCGATGGCGCGATTATCTCGATGCCCCTTTTCGTTTGCCAAGGCGGGAAAGGTGCCTTGACAAACGAAAAGGGGCACGACGTGCGCCAAACATCGGGGCCCGGCCGGGGGAAAGGTTTGGAAGGGCAAAAGGGCGAGTTGGTCACGGGGATGAGTTGGGGCCGGGGACCCGGAACGCACGGGGCAAGTCTGGGCTGAGAGGAGGAGAGCGCGGGGGCGAGTTGAGATCGGAAGCTACCGCCGGAAGGCCGGGGGCAGATAGAGCCGCGATTGCGCACCAGAACCTACGGGCTCAGATGGAGCCACCGATTACGCACCAGAACCTACGGACCCAGATGAGGCCGAGGACTCGGCCGCACTCCGAACATCACGAAAAAGATCAAAAGACATCACCCCTCACTCCATCACCACCCACTCGCCTTCCGCCGCAGGCGCCCCTAGAAGCAACCCCCCACGCAACCCTCCCTCACGGCCCCCGGCCCCAACCCACCCCCCACCTACCGCCGCACACCGGCTTCCCACCCCAACAAGCCCCGCACGTTCCGGCCCCCGGCCCAAACCCAACCCCGTGACCAACCCGCCCTTCTGCCCTTCCAACCCCTTCCCCCGGCCGAGCCCCGACTCTTGCCGCCGTCGTGCCCGTTTTG
>DATMCA010001241.1:0-5918 GCA_035559015.1 Umezawaea sp.
CCCGGCGACCGTGGCCAGCGCGATCGAGCCGCCGATCCAATTGCCGTGGTACCGCGTGGCGACCAGCGGCGGGCGGCCGTCCAGCGGGTAGGAGAACCGCTGGATCCCGCGCTGCCAGCACCAGTGCGCGGCGAACGCCAGCAGCACGATCAGCACCACCTCGACCACCGCGATCAGCGCGCGCTTCGGCTGGTGCAGGTTCGGCGCGGAAGACAGCTCGGGGGCGGGCTCGGCCTCGTCGGTCAACGCGGGTGCGGTCACGGCCAGAAGTCTGGCACGCGCGGGTTCAGGACGCTGTGAACACCGCTCAGGTGCGCGTCAGCAACCGGTGCAGGGCCGCGCGGAGGGCGTCCGGGTCACGGGCCCAGCCGAGCACGACGGTGCCGTCGACCAGCCGGATGGGGACGGCGGTGGTGCCCTTGGGGACGTTCCAGCCGGTCCCGAGGACGGTCGCGCCCGACCGGGGTTCCACGCCCTCGACGGCGGCCACGTCCGCCATCCGCAGGACCTCCCGGCCCTCGCTGAGCGCGGCCGGGGTGAGGCGGACCGAGTAGAGCCGCTGCCTGCCCTGGACCCACAGCGCCGTGGGGATCAGCAGCCCGAACGCGACCAGCGACCAGAACAGCACGCTCACCGGGCCGGTGAGCAGCTCGACACCGACCCCGAGGACGGCGAACACCGGCCCCCACAGCAGCGGCCACCAGGAGGCGCCCCGCTCCGCGTAGAGGACGGGGCCGGTGTCGTTGTCCACTAGCCGAGGTTAGCGGCGAAGTACTGGCGCGTTCCGGGCAGCAGGCTCACCACGACCGCGACCGGCGGCAGCAGCAGCCGGGCCAGCACGACCAGCCAGGCGACCACCTCGGCCGCGCCGGAGTAGTCGGTCGAGTCGGTGAGCGACACCAGGCTGATGATCGCCATCACCTCGACGATCAGCGAGACGCCGCACAGCGCCAGCCGCGCGTGGTAGCTGCCGCGCAGGAACATGATCGCGCCGACCACGCCCGCGATGCCGAGGCACACCAGGAAGAACAGCCCCATCACGACGCCGAACCCGCCGATGGCCGTGCCCGCGACGAGTTCCCTCAGCAGCGTGCCCAGCGGCCACGACAGCGCGGCCAGCAGCCACAGGACGAACCCCGCCGTGACCACGCCGGGCCGCACGTAGGTGTTGTTCGTGTTCTGGTCGACCCCTCGCATCCCACCGGGGTACGGCCGCTGCTGCGGGTAGTTCACCGGAGGTGGCTGCTGCGGCCCGGCGGCCGGGTAGTTCACCGGCTGGAACGGCGACGACCCGTACGGGTCGGGCGGTGGCTGGGTCATCGTCGGCTCCACCGCACGTAGTCGTTGGACGGGGGCAGGAACATCAGCACCGCCGCGGCGGCCATCGAGGCCAGGAACAGCGCGCCCCAGACGTAGACCGGGACCGGGCTCAGCCCCGCGGGCGCGCTCGCGACGACGACCAGCGTGACGATCCAGAACAGCAGGCCCGGTCCGGCGAGGACGGCGAGCATGACCCGCGCCCACTCCTTGCCGTAGCGGAGGTTGATCAGCGCCACCACGTACGGGACGGACAGGACCGCGAAGCCGACGAAGAACATCCCCGCCATGGCGAGCGCGGTGGCGTTGGCCACGGACTCGCTCACCGGCGGGCCGTCGGACCTCGCCTCCATGACCTGCGCGAACGCCTCGTGCTGGAAGGCGAACACGGCGGGCAGGCCGATCACGGCCAGCGCGGTCGCCGCGAGCCAGCACCAGAAGGAGGCGGTCAGGGACCGGGGTCGCCGGAACTCCGCGTCCCCCCACGGCGACGACGGCATCGGCGTGAGCACCGGCGACACCCAGCCGGGAGGCGGCGGCGCCGCCTGCTGGTGCCCCGGCAACCGCACCTCGTGGTACGGCGATGTGAACGGATCGTGCTCGGCCATCGTTTCCCCCCGTTGCTACTCCTGCTCCCTCAACCAGTGTGAGGCAGAGGGCCGCCAGGTGAGAACAACTCCGACGCCGAGGAGCACCACGGAGATCAGGCTGGCCAGGCTCGCGCCCGGCAGCACCACCCAGACCAGGTGGACGAACGCCGTGACCGACAGCCCCAGGCGGGCACGGCGGACACCTCGGCGGAACAGCCAGGCGAACAGGCCGTAGCCGACCGCGAAGACCACGGCGGCGACGGTGAGCGGCCCGAGCGTGCCCGCCACGGTCAGGTTCGCGGGCAGCGCCGCGCGCACCTCGTCCTGGTTCAGCCAGAGGAACGAGACGTTGAACAGGCCGAACACGGCCAGCGCGAGCCACACCCCCACCGCGGCCCGCACGGCGAGCGGTGGGAGCGCGGTCCCGGTCGTCATGCGGAGCGCTGGGCGTTGATGTAGTCGGACGAGGGGCGGAGGTTCATCAGCACGAACCCGCCGATGATCAGCAGACCGGTGATGACGCTCAGCAGGCTCAGGCCGAGCACCTGGACGAAGAAGACCACCGCGCCGAGGATCATCAGCCAGAGCCTGGCCCAGCTCCGACCGGCCTTCAGCTTGATCGCGAACAGCACGAACAGCCCGGCGAACAGCAGGTCGAGGAACACGAACACGCCGAGGAAGAACTGGACACCGGTCTTCAACTGCTCCTCGGTGAGACCGGAGTCCGCCGAGCGGGCCGCGTCGAGGGCGGCGCCGTACGAGGAGAACGTGAACACGGCGCCGACGAGCAGCAGGAGGGCGACGCCGAGCCAAAGGAAGTACGCGATCCGCAACTCCCTGGGAGCCTCACCGACCGGCCCGCGACCGCCGAGGTCGGCCGCGCTCAACGGCGGCGCGAACACGTTCGGCCGCACCTCGCCCTGGTGGGGGGTCGATGGGGCCTGCTCGGGCGGCGGTGGTGGCGCTGAGGGGAAAGGTGCCGGCTGCTCCCGGTCCCCCGGATCCTGTGGAGTCGTCACAGGGCGGAACGCTAGAACCGACCGGGGTCGCTGTCCACCGCGACAGGCGGTGACGACGACCCCGGGGTCCGGATCGACTAGCTGGCCTTGAAGTACTGGTTGGACTCGGGCTTGAACATGAAGACGATGGCGCCGACGATCGCCGCGTAGCCGACCAGCGCGAGCAGGCCCTGGATGATGCCCAGGAAGCCGACGCTGAACAGCACGAAGACGCTGACGATGCCGAACAGCACGCTGATGGCGCCCAGGACGGTCAGCAGGATGCGGGCCCAGTTGGCGCCCTTGCGCATCTGCATCACCACGACCACCCAGATGGCCGAGATGATCAGCGAGAAGATGATCCCGCCGTAGCTGGGGCCCTGCGCCTCGATCGCGGCGCGGAACTCCGGGCTGAGGTCACCGAGGGTCTGCTCGAGGATCGCCTGCGCCGTGAAGAAGCCGATGATGTTGGCCAGGATCGAGACCCCGGCCGCCACCAGCCACAGGAGGTAGGCGGTGTCGACAGCAGCGGGCTTCACGGCCGGGGCCGTGTCGCCGTAGCCGAGGGGCGGGGGCGGCGGGAAGCCGGGCTGGCCCTGCTGCGGGTAGCCGCCCTGCTGCGGGTACCCACCGGGCTGCTGCCCCTGCGGGTAGCCGCCTTGCTGTGCGTAAGGGTCATTCGGGTTGGTCATGAGGCGCACGGTAAGGACCTGCGCATGTGTTTTTCAGGTGAAATCACAATCCGTTAGCTACTGGGGGTGTTGGTGCGCTGACCCAACGGAGCACCACGGAAGTGACCTGCGACGGAGGGCAGGAACATCAGGACCAGAACCGTGCCGTCCATCGCCATCGTGACCAAGCTGAAAGCAAGGTTGACCGGGCTCACGCCCTGCTCGAAGGCCTCCGCGAGACCGGACAGGACGACCAGGAGCCTCATCAGCCCGAGGACGATCCCGCCCGCGCCGATCACCGTGAGGACGATCCGGGCCCAGTTGCGGCCCGCGGCCATCTTGTTGGCGATCTTCGCGTGGACGAGCACCAGCGCCACGCACGCCACCAGGCTGAACATGATGGCGGCGGACATCGCGCCGTCGAGCTCGCTCTGGCCCAGGTTCGGGTCGCGCTTGCGCAGCTCGGTGAGGATCATGTCGCCGCTGGTCAGCTCCAGCAGGAACGCGACCGACCCCAGGATCGCGCTGCCGATCCAGAGCCAGCGCGCGAGGTCGATCAGCTTCGGCGCCTGAGGCCGTTCCGCCTTGGCGGGAGGGGTCGTCATTCCCGGTCCAGCCAGGCGGCTGCCTCGGTGGCCCAGTAGGTGAGCACGACGTCGGCGCCCGCGCGGCGGATCGACGTCAGCGTCTCCAGGACCGTCCGCTCGCGGTCGATCCAGCCGTTCGCGGCGGCGGCCTCGACCATCGCGTACTCGCCGGAGATCTGGTACGCCGCGACCGGCACGTCCGAGACCTCCTTCACCGAGCGCACCACGTCCAGGTAGATCCCGGCGGGCTTCACCATGACCATGTCCGCGCCCTCGGCGAGGTCCAGCGCGACCTCGCGCAGCGCCTCCCGACCGTTGCCGGGGTCCTGCTGGTAGGTCTTGCGGTCGCCCTTGAGCTGTGAGTCCACGGCCTCGCGGAACGGGCCGTAGAGCGCGGAGGCGTACTTCGCCGAGTAGGCGAGGATGCCGGTGTCGGTGAGCCCGGCCTGGTCCAGCGCGGTGCGGATGAACCCGATCTGGCCGTCCATCATCCCGCTCGGCCCGACCAGGTGGGCGCCCGCCTCGGCCTGGGCGACGGCCATCTCGCCGTACACCTCCAGCGTGGCGTCGTTGTCGACCGAGCCGTCGGCCGCCAGCACACCGCAGTGGCCGTGGTCGGTGAACTCGTCCAGGCAGCAGTCCGACATGAGCACCGTGCTGTCGCCCAGTTCGGCGCGCAGGTCGGCCAGCGCGGCGTTGAGGATGCCCTTGGGGTCGGTCGCACCCGACCCGACCGCGTCCCGCTCGGACGGCACGCCGAAGATCATCAACCCGCCGACGCCCGCCTGCACGGCCTCCACGGCCGCCTTGACCAGCGATTCACGGGTGTGTTGGAAGACGCCCGGCATGCTGGAGATCGCGACGGGCTGCGTCGCGCCCTCCTTGACGAACATCGGCAGCACGAGCTGCCGCGGCCGGACGGTGGTCTCGCTGACCAGGCGGCGCATCGCGGCCGTGGTCCGCAGGCGGCGGGGACGGTGTGCTGGGAACACTGGCGGTACTCCCTGGAAGAAGTGGGGGGAGAAAAACACCGAGGCCATGCCGGGGACGTCCAGTCCCGAGCATGGCCTCAGCGGTACATCGGTCTAGCTCAGGAACGGCGCAGGCGCTTGGTCTTGCGCGGCGGCGGCAGCGCGCCCTCGGCACGGAGCCGAGCGGCGTGCTGGGCCAGTGCGTCGACGAGCGCCGGGACGTTCGCCTCCTCCGGCTGCACGTCGACCCGGAGGCCGAACTCGCGAGCCGTCTCCGCGGTCTGCGGGCCGATGCAGGCCACCAGGGTCCGCGCGTGCGGCTTGCCCGCGATGCCGACCAGGTTCCGGACGGTGGACGACGAGGTGAAGCACACCGCGTCGAAACCGCCGGACTTGATCATCTCGCGGGTGTCGGCGGGCGGCGGGGCCGCCCGCACCGTGCGGTACGCGGTGACGTCGTCGATCTCCCAGCCGCGGTCGCGGAGACCGGCGGCGAGGGTTTCGGTGGCGATGTCGGCGCGCGGCAGCAGCACCCGGTCGACCGGGTCCAGGATGTCGTCGTAGGGCGGGAAGTCGTTCAGCAGACCTTCGCTGGACTGCTCCCCCGACGGCACCAGCTCGGGGATGATCCCGAACGAGCGGACCTTCGCGGCCGTGCTCTCGCCGACGCAGGCGATCTTCACGCCGGAGAACGCCCGCGCGTCCAGACCGAACTCGCGGAACTTCTCCCACACCGCGCGGACGGCGTTGGTCGAGGTGAAGACGACCCACTGGTAGCGGCCGT
>DATMCA010001242.1:0-11505 GCA_035559015.1 Umezawaea sp.
GAGCTGCTCGACCAGCTCCACCAGCGGCTCAACCAGGGCGACCCCACCGCGGTCCTGCCGGAGGCCCTGCACGGGCTCGGCGGTATCGGCAAGTCGCAGATCGCGGTCGAGTTCGTGCACCGCCACATCTCCGAGTACGACCTGATCTGGTGGATCTCCGCGGAGGACGTCGACCAGATCCAGGCCGCGTACGTGAACCTGTGCCGCAGGCTCAACCTGCGTGCCGAGCCCGCCGCGGACACCGCGGTGCCGGCGGTGCTGGAGGCCCTGAGGGTCGGGGACCCGTACCGCCGCTGGCTGCTGATCTTCGACAACGCGGACTCCCCGGAGGACGTCCGCAAGTTCTTCCCGCACGGCGCGGGCCACGTCCTGATCACTTCGCGTAACGCCAGTTGGGCGAGCGTGGCGTCGTCGTTGTCGGTCGACGTGTTCACCCGCGAGGAGAGCCGGAGGCTGTTGCAGCGGCGCAATCGCGACCTGCCTGACAACGAGGCCGAGCGGCTCGCCGAGGTGCTCGGCGACCTGCCCCTCGCGGTCGACCAGGCCGCCGCGTGGCGCGCCGAGACGGGGATGTCGGCGAACGAGTACGTCGAACTCCTCGACAACAAGCGGACCGAACTGCTGAGCATCTCCCCGCCGCCCACCGACTACCCGCTCACCGTGGCCGCGGCGTGGACCATGTCGCTCGACCGGCTGGCCGTCCAGGACCTGGCGGCGTTGCAGCTGCTGCGGGTCTGCTCGTTCTTCGCCCCGGAGCCGATCGCGCGCAAGCTGCTCGCCGGTGTGCGCAACCTGCCGTTCCCGCAGGAGTTGGCCGGTGCTCTGCGCGACCCGGTGCTGCTCGCGCGGGCGATCCGGTCGATCAACCGGTACAGCCTGGCGACGATCGACCACAGCAGGGACACCCTCAAGCTGCACCGGTTGGTCCAGACCGTGGTGCGGAGCCAGATGAACCCCGAGGAGCAGCAGCAGATGCGGCACGTCGCGCAGCTGCTGCTGGCCAACGGCGACCCGAACCAGCCCGAGGACGTCAGCCAGTGGCCGCGCTACCAGGAGCTGCTGCCCCACGTGCGCGCCGCGCGGCTGATCGAGGGCGAGGACCCCTGGGTCCGCAAGCTCGCCATCAACATGGTGAACTTCCTGTTCGCGTGGGGTGACCCGGAACGGGCCCGCGTCCTGGCGGCTGAGATGGTCGAGCTGTGGCGGACGCAGCTGGCGGAGGACCACCTGGACACGCTGATCGCGAGTCGGTGGCACGGGCGGGCGCTGCGGGCGCTGGGCCGCTACACCGAGTCCGGCCGCATCGCGGAGCACACCCTCGACCGCCTGCGGGCCACGCTCGGCGACGACCACGAGGAAACCCTGCTCACCGCGCACGGCGTCGCGTCCGACCTGCGGGCGCGGGGCGAGTTCCAGACGGCGCGGCTGCTCAACGAGGACACGTACCTGCGGGCTCGTGCCTCGTTCGGCGAGGACGACCCGGAAACGTTGCGCGCGGCCAACAACTACGCGTTGAGCATGCGCCTGACCGGAGACCTGGAGGCGGCCAAGGCGCTGGACGACGACACCGCGCGCCGCAGGGCCGTGGTGCTGGGCGAGGACCACCGGTTCACGCTGCTGACGTTGGACAACCTGTCCGTGGACCTGCGCGAGTGCGGCGACTACAACGGGGCGTGCCGCTTCCAGGAGGCGACCGTCCGCCGGTTCCGGGACATCATCGGCAGCCACAACAGCCTCACGCTGTCCGCCCTCAAGAACCTGTCGGTGGCCCGTCGCAAGGCCGGTGACCACGACGGCGGCCGGACGTTGTCCGAGGAGTCGTACCGCGGCCTGCTGGAGCGCTACGGCGCCCGGCACCCGGACGCGATGTCCGCGGGGATGAACCACTCCGTGTCGCTGCGCCAGACCAAGGACCTCAAGGGCGCCAAGCAGCTGGGCGAGAAGATATGGGGCCTGTACCGGGAAGCGATGGGTGAGGACCACCCGTTCGCCTTGGCGGGGGCGACGAACCTCGCGGTGACCCTGCGCAACCTCGGTGAGGCGGAGAAGGCCAGGGAGCTCAACGAACGGGCCTTCGCCCGGTTCGGGCAGGTGCTGACCCCGGACCACTTCTTCACGCTGGTCTGCGCGACCAACCTCGCCAGCGACCACTACGCCCTGCACGACTTCCAGGCCGCGTACGACGTGGACGTGGCCGCGAAGGAGCGGTCCGAACGGGTGCTCGGCCGCGACCACCCGTCGACGCTCGCGCTGGACGCCAACATCGCGCTCGACCTGCGTGGTCTCGGGGAGAGCGTTCGCGCCGACGAGATCCAGGCCGAGACCGTCTCCCGTTTCCAGCAGGTGCTCGGTCCGGAGCACCCGGCGACGATGGGCGCGATGCACAACGTTCGTGCGGACTGCGACATCGACCCCATGCAGATCTAGAACGGCGGAGTCTCCATTCGATCGATTCTCGGTTAAACGAGTTGGAATGGGGTTGAAGTACGAGAATTGCGGAGAGAGGGCCACTCCGGCTAGGTCGGAGTGTGCTCTCCTCCGCATTCGGATGTGCTTTACGTCTAGTGGCGCTGACCCTGGGCCTCGATCTCGGGCATGATGAAGTCGTGTCGTCACCATTGCGGAGGAGGATCGACATGATGGTGATCCCTGCGGCCGATCTCGAAACCGACCTGGCAGACCTGTCCGAATTGTCCTTGGCCGAGTTGCGGACGACGAACGGCCGTGTGTTGACGGGTTCCGTCGCTCGACTGGTCGCCAGGACCGAACACGCTGTTCACGCTGTTCTCGAGAACAACGTATGCCGCACGAAGAGGTGAAGCGGATCGGTTGAGGACAGGTGTCGCGTCCCCACCAGTTGGCCCGAGCGGACTTCGACTCACTCGCCACCGGTGGCGGAGGTCCCGGCGCGATCAGGCATCTCGTCACGACCAACCGCAGCAAGCACCTGACCCTGCTGCGCGCCGTGCTGGACGCGGTCGAGGCGCAGCCCGGTTCGAACGGCCCCCTGGCACCCGCCGGTGTGGCCTGGGACCTGCTCGTGACCGCTCAACGGAACCGGCCCGAGGCCGTCGAGCGCCTGCTGCGCCACCCCGTGGTGGCGCTCTGGGCGGTGCACGCGCTGCGCCGGTTGCGCCGCACCACCGCCGACACCTCACCCCTGTGGGTCGTGCTGGGCCACCTGCACTGCCTCGCCGCGGCGGCGGCGGTCCTGGCCGGGCTGCGGTTCAGCCTGGACGTACCGGTCGCCGACGGAGCCGTGGCGCTGCCGACCGTCGGACTGGCGCGAATACCGCGAGCACGGGAGCGGTGGACGGTCGCGACCGTCAGCGGGAGTTCCGGTCGGCTGCGCGTTCGGGGCACCACGGGCTTGGTCGGCGTGGACGGGGACCTCACGGGGGACACGGACGGCTGGTGCGCGGCGCGCCGGCTCCGCGGTCCGGCGGTGGACCTCCTGCTGGACGACCTCGACCCGTTCCGCGGGTTCACCCGCCGGTTGCCGCCCGAGCGGCTGAGCGAGGACGAACTGACCCGGTGGCAGACCGTGCTGTCGGAGACGTGGACCCTGCTGGCCGAGCACCACACCGAGACCGCCGACGCGCTCGCCACCGGGCTGAGCGTGCTGGTGCCCAGGCCCGAGGCGGGCAGGTTCAAGCCGTACAGCGCGTCGGCCGAGGACGCCTTCGGGTGCGTCGCGCTCTCGCTTCCGCCCACGGCGGTCGACTTCGCGGCGACGCTCGTGCACGAGTTCCAGCACAGCAAGCTGTGCGCCCTGCTGGACCTGGTCGAGCTGCACCACGACGACGGCTCCGGCAACCGCTACTACGCCCCGTGGCGCGACGACCCCCGGCCTCTCGGCGGGCTCCTGCACGGCACGTACTCGTTCGTCGGCGTCGCCGGGTTCTGGCGCCGGCAGAGGACGGTCGACGACACGGCCCTGGCGCACTTCGAGTTCGCGCACTGGCGGGAGCAGACGCGTCGGGCCGCGCGCACCCTGCGGAACGCGTCCACCCTCACGAGCCTGGGCCGCCGGTTCGTCGCGGGCATGTCGGAGCAGCTCACGGCGTGGTGCGCCGAGCACGTCCCCGCCGACGCCCTGTCGACCGCCCGGCTCGCCGCCGCCGACCACCACGCGACCTGGCGGCTGCGGCACCTGCGGCCCGACCGGGCGCACGTCGCGGCGCTCGCGGCCGCCTGGCTGGCCGGGCAGCCCCGGCCGCTGCTCCCGGAGCCGCACCCGACCATGATCGCCGCCGCCGAAGCCCCGGACGACCCCACACCCCGCACGACGCTGATCCGCGCGAGCCTCGCAGATCCGGGCCGGTTCGCGGAGATGACGCAGGCCCCGCAGACCATCCCCGGCGCCACCGCCGCCGACATCGCGCTCGTCACCGGCGATCCGCGCTCCGCCGCGGCCGGCTACCTGGACCTGGTGCGCACCAAGCCCGACGACGCCTGCGCGTGGACCGGTCTCGGGCACGCGCTGCACGCGGAACCGGCCGGTGCGGCACTGCTGCACCGGCCGGAACTCGTCCGGGCGGTCCACCGCGAGGTCCAGCACCTGTCCGGTCCCGGACCCGATCCGGTGCGCTTGGCGGCCTGGATCGGAGTGACCTAGCCGAGTCCGAGCTGCCGCTTGCCGGTCGCGTTGAGGTCGCCCAGCAGCGGACGGCCCTTCCAGTCGACCTCGTAGTCCTCGGCGGCGAAGTCGGTGGGGCTGGTGCCGTTGAGGAACGCCTGCCCGCATTGCTCGGCGTAGGCGGCGTTCTTCTCGCAATAAGGGCTGGCCGGGATGTACATGACGTTGCCCCAACCCTGCTGGTCCTCGACGGCGCCGACCGAGTGGATCATGTCGCCGTGCCACCAGACCGTGTCGCCGGGTTCCACGGCGGGGATCGGGGTGAGGGCGGGCAGGAGGAGCGGGTGCCACCTCTCGTCGATCGGGAGGGCCTGGCCGTTCGCGGCGCCGCACAGGTCGTCGTCGGCCACGTCGTACTGGAGGGCGCGCAGGAGCAGGTAGGCCATGGCGGACGGGATGGGGACGACGTGCAGGACGCCCTCCGTCGGTGCCATGTCCGACAACGCCGTCCAGCCCTGGAAGGTGCGGAACGCCGAGCACATCACCGTGGACTCGAACTCGTGGACCTCGGTGCGGTAGGCGCCGTCCCACGGGTCGTAGGCGTCGACGTCGCCGTCGAAGACGTGGCGGAACACGTCCTGGTAGGCGGGGAGCAGCCACCGTTCGACCGAGCCGGAGTCGGTGTGCGGGGAGAGGCCGCCGGAGGTCGCGCCGGGCGCCCGGCGGCGGACGCGGTCGGGGTAGGCGGTGTCGCGGGTCGGGTCGAACCAGGTGCGGCCCTCGGACTCGTGCTTCCAGAAGCCGTTGAGGAAGCGGCGGACGGCGACCATGCCGTCGTCCTCGCGGGCCTCCATCTGCGGCTTGGACCAGTAGATCGGGAAGATGGACGGCTTGCCGGCGGCCAGACCGCCGAACACGCCGTCGTCGACGTACTCGTAGGTCTTCCCGAACTCGTTGCGGTCCAGGTAGGAGACCAGTTCGCGGTCCCACGCCTCGGCCCGTGCGCGCGGGAACGTGCCCTTCACGACCGCGCACCCGCGCCGCCGGACGGCCTCCACGACGTCGGCCGGGACGGTGCCCTCGGCGACGTCCTCGAAGCGGACCACCGGCCAGACCTCCTCACCGCGTTCGCGCTGGGCCACGACCTCGGCGACCTCCGCCCGCATCAGCTCCTCCACGCGGGCGAACGCCTTCCCTACGTCGCCGACGCGGGCGCGGAGCTGGGCCTTCACGTCGCGGATGGCGGCTGGCATGTCGGCGGGAGCACTGGTCACGGGGTACCTCCGGCTATTTGGTAATGTGACCTAACTAGAACGTTCGCCTACGGTAGGCCGGCCGACGGAGGGAGCGCAAGGGTGGAACGGGCGTTGCCCCAGTCGGTCCTGCGCGAGGCCACCGACCGCGCGCTGTTCGACGAGGTCGTCGGCCGCGAACGCGTGACCAGGGCCGAACTCGCCGCCGCCACCGGCTTCTCCAAGCCGACCGTCTCGGAGTCCGTGCGGCGGCTGACCGACGGCGGACTGCTCGCGGCCACCGGCCCGCAGGAGACCGGCAGGCGCGGCCGGGTCGGCACGTTCTACGAACTCGGCGCGACGGCGGGCTGGGTGCTCGCGGTGGAGGTCGACCAGTCCGGCGTCCACGCGTGGGCCGCGGACCTCGCGGGCCGGGTGCGGCACCGGCACGAGCGGCCACCCGGCGACGCGGGCGACACCCGTGCACTGGTCGAGGCGCTGCGCACGGTCGTCACGTCGGCGCTGGCCACGCCACCCGCCGGCCCGCTGCGCGCCGTCGCGGTCTCGATGGCGAACCCCGTCCACCCGACCACGCACGAGGTCATCGCCCTGCCCGGCACGCCGTTCCCGGAAGGCCTGGTGAGCCCCGCCGACGTCCTCGCGGACCTGGTGACCGCGCCCGTCCTGGTCGACAACGACGTGAACCTCGCGGCGCTGGCCGAACAGGGGTCCGTCGGCGCGTCGAGCTTCGCGTACGTCTACGTCGGCGCGGGCCTCGGCCTCGGGCTGTACCTCGGCGACCGGCTGGTCCGCGGCGCGCACGGCCTCGCGGGCGAGATCGGCTACCTGCCCGGCTCCGGTCCCGGCACGCTGGCGGCCGAACTCGCGGCCGACGGCTTCGGCCGCTCCGACGCCCCGTCCAACGACGTCACGGCCGTGCTGAAAGCCCTGGACGACGACGACCCGCGCGCGCTGGCCGTCCTCGTCGCCGCCATCACCCGCGTCGTCGGCTCCGTCACTGCCGTCGTGGACCCCGAGGTGGTGCTCCTCGGCGGCCCGGTCGGCACCCACCCGACCCTGCTGGCCCCCGTGCGCGAGGCGTTGACCGCCCTGTCGCCTACCCCCGCCCGCGTCGACCACGGCACGCTCGGCGTCCTGGCTCCGCTGCACGGCGCCACCCGCCTCGCGCTCGACCACGCCGTCCGCACGGCCATCACCGGCCTGCCCTAGCGTTGACGGCATGACCGACTGGGGCGCGATCGTGCTCGCCGGAGGGGCCGGGCGCAGGCTCGGCGGCGTCGACAAGGCCGGGGTCGTGCTCGGCGGCCGGACGCTGCTCGACCGGGCGCTGGCGGCCGTCGCGGGAGCCGCGCCCGTCGTCGTGGTCGGACCCGAGCGCGCCGCCGACGGTGTCGTGTGGACACGGGAGGACCCGCCCGGCGGGGGACCGGTGGCGGGACTGGCCGCCGGGTTGGCGGCACTGGCCGAAGTGGACCTCGTGGCCGTGCTCGCGGTCGACCAGCCGGGGGTCACGGCTTCCACTGTGGACCGTCTGCGGGCCGCCGTCGGGGACGCGTCCGGCGCGGTGCTGGTCGACGACGGGCACCTCCAGTGGCTCGCGGGGATGTGGCGGACGTCCGTGCTGCGCGCGGCCGTGCCCGCCGAACCCGACGGCGTTTCACTGAGGTCGGTGCTGCGTCCGCTCGCCCCGGTCGAGGTCCCCGCCCGGCCCGGCGAGGCGGACGACGTGGACACTCCGGAGGACCTGTCGACCCTTCACAAGCGCCATACCGGTGACCAGGTTGACTAGGCTCGCGAAACCGCCAGTGCTGTGTGTGTTCTAGGAGGTTGACACGTGACCGAGTCCGGTCCGGGTACCGAGGGTGCGGTGGGCGAGACGACGCCCAACACCCCCGCGCGTGATGCCCAGTTGCTCGAACGGACCGTGTTCGAGGTCAAGCGGGTCATCGTCGGGCAGGACCGGTTGGTCGAGCGGATGCTCGTCGGTCTCCTCGCGAAGGGCCACCTGCTCCTCGAAGGCGTGCCCGGTGTCGCCAAGACGCTCGCGGTCGAGACGTTCGCCAAGGTCGTCGGCGGCTCGTTCTCCCGCGTGCAGTTCACGCCCGACCTCGTGCCCGCGGACATCCTCGGCACGCGCATCTACCGGCAGAGCAGCGAGACGTTCGACGTCGAGCTCGGCCCGGTCGTCGCGAACTTCGTCCTCGCGGACGAGATCAACCGCGCGCCCGCCAAGGTGCAGTCGGCGATGCTGGAGGTGATGGCGGAGCGGCACGTGTCCATCGGCGGCAAGACGTTCCCCATGCCGAACCCGTTCCTCGTGCTCGCCACGCAGAACCCGATCGAGAACGAGGGCGTCTACCCCCTCCCGGAAGCCCAGCGCGACCGGTTCCTGTTCAAGATCCAGGTCGAGTACCCGACCGCCGAGGAAGAGCGCGAGATCGTCTACCGCATGGGCGTCGAAGCGCCCGTGCCCAGCCAGGTGCTCAGCCCCGAGGAGCTCGTCCGCCTCCAGGGCGTCGCGTCCCGCGTCTTCGTGCACCACGCGCTGGTCGACTACGTCGTGCGCGTCGTGATCGCGACCCGCGCGCCCAAGGAGCACCAGCTCGACGACGTCGCGGGCTGGGTCGCGTACGGCGCCTCGCCCCGTGCCAGCCTCGGCATCATCGCCGCCGCCCGCGCGCTCGCGCTGGTCCGCGGCCGTGACTACGTGCTGCCGCAGGACGTCGTCGACGTCGTGCCGGACGTGCTGCGCCACCGGCTCGTGCTGTCCTACGACGCGCTCGCCGACGGCGTGCCGCTCGACCACATCATCACGCGCGTCCTCCAGACCGTGCCGCTGCCCCAGGTGTCCGCCCGGCCGCAGCCGCCCACCGGCCAGCCGGTCGCGCAGGCCGGGATGGCCGGCAGGCCGTGAGCGCCGAGAAGGCCGGCGAGCGCCCGTCCTGGGCGCCGCCGGTGATGCACGGCGGCCGCATGGAGGCCGCGCTGCGGACCCTCGAACTCGAAGTGCGCCGCAGGCTCGACGGGTTGTTGCAGGGCAACCACATGGGGTTCGTGCCCGGCCCCGGTTCCGAACCGGGTGAGGCCCGCACGTACCAGCCCGGCGACGACGTGCGCCGGATGGACTGGGCCGTCACCGCGCGCACGACCGTGCCGCACATCCGCGAGACCGTCGCCGACCGCGAGCTGGAGACGTGGATGGCGATCGACCTGTCGCCCAGCCTCGACTTCGGCACGGCCGTGTGCGAGAAGCGCGACCTGGCCATCGCCGCCACGGCCGCCGTCGCGCACCTCACCAGGGGCGGCGGCAACCGGATCGGCGCCTTGGTCTCGACCGGTGACGCGCTGGTCCGCGTGCCCGCCCGCGGTGGCCTCGCGCACGCCCGCGGCCTGATCCGCCGCGTCGCGGAGACGCCCCGCGCGCCCGAGGGCACCAGGGGAGACCTGGCCGGGGTCGTCGAGCAGTTGCGCCGCCCGCCGCGCCGCCGCGGCCTCGTCGTGGTGGTCTCCGACTTCCTGGGCGACACCGGCTGGCAGCGCCCGCTGCGCGCCCTGTCCGCCCGGCACGACCTGGTCGCCATCGAGGTCGTCGACCCCCGCGACATCGACCTGCCCGAGGTGGGCACGGTCGTGCTCGCCGACCCGGAAACGGGGCGGCAGCGGGAAGTCACCGCGTCGCCGCTGCTGCGCCGCGAGTTCGCCGCCGCCGCCGCTGAACACCGCGCGGGCGTGGCCGCCGGTCTGCGCCAAGCCGGTGCGGGCCACCTCGTGCTGCGCACGGACTCGGACTGGATCGCCGACGTCGTCCGCTTCGTCGTCGCCCGCAAACGCCGCTGGTCTGGAGGAGTCGCCTGATGTTCGGGCTCAGCTTGGGGGCGTTCGCGACTCCGTGGTGGTTCCTGCTCACGATCGCGATCGCCGCGCTCACCGCCGTCTACGTGCTGCTGCAACGGGTGCGTCGCAAGCGGATGCTGCGCTTCGCCAACCTGGAGCTGCTGGAGAAGGTCGCCCCGAAGCGCGAGGGCTGGTACCGCCACGTCCCCGCCGCGTTCCTGCTCGTCGCGTTCCTGCTGCTGACCATCGCGCTCGCCGGGCCGACCGCCGAGCAGAAGGTCCCGCGCAACCGCGCCACCGTCATGCTGGTGATCGACGTGTCGCTGTCCATGAAGGCCACCGACATCCAGCCGTCCCGCCTGGAAGCCGCCCAGGAGGCCGCGAAGTCGTTCGCCGAGGGCCTCACACCGGGCATCAACCTCGGCCTGATCTCGTTCGCCGGCTCGGCCACCGTGCTCGTCGCGCCGACCACCGACCGCGACGCCGTCAGCCAGAGCATCGGCGACCTGAAACTGGCGCAGTCGACCGCGACCGGTGACGCGATCGTCGCCGCGATGGCCGCCATCGACTCGTTCGGCAAGGTCGTCGGAGGCGCGGACGGCCCGCCGCCCGCCCGCATCGTGCTGATGACGGACGGCAAGGAGACGGTCGGCACGCGCAAGGCGTTCGACGCCGCCGAGGACGCCAAGACGGCGGGCATCCCGATCTCGACGATCTCCTTCGGCACCGAGGAGGGCGTGGTCGAGATCGAGGGCCGCCGCCAGGACGTTCCGGTGGACGACGACTCGATGAAGGAGATCGCCAAGCTGTCCGGCGGCGAGTTCTTCAAGGCCGCCAGCGCCGAGGAGCTCCGGCGCGTCTACGACACGCTCGGCGAGCAGATCGGCTTCGAGAAGAAGCAGGCCGACGCCAGCAAGCCGTGGCTCGTGCTGGGCACGATCCTGGCCATGCTGTCGGCGGCGGGGTCGCTGGTGTTCAGCCAACGCCTGCCGTAGTCCCCGGAATTGTCGGACCCGTTTGGCAGCATGAGCCGTGTTGCCCGATCCGACGACAAGGGGAAGCACGTGGCACTGGTACCGGTCGACCTCCCGAGCCCGCTGGAGATGCGTCCGCGATGGGCCGCCCACTCGGCGGTCCTCGCGGCGCTGGGCTACGGCGACAGCTCCAACGCCGACAGCGGCCGGTGGTACTACGACGACGGTGGCGGCAACTGGGTGGAGCTGCACCGGCTCGACGGCGACCGGGCGGTGTTGCTCGGCCACGACCACGAGTACTCGGAGACGTACTACAACCTGTCCGCGGAGTACTTCGGCGAGGAGGAGACTGACCTGCTCGACGGCGCTCCCGACTGGTGGGGTGCGCCGGTGCGGGCGACGGAGGGGCCGGGTCGGTGGATCGGGTTCGTCTACGGCTACGCGGACGGGAAGTGGCAGCGCGTCGAGTACGACCTGCCGGACGGGTTCACGTCGGTCGCCCCGCCGGTGGTGTCGCAGGAGAGATGCCACGAGCTGATCGCCGCGTTCACCGAGGAGTCGCCGGCGATCGACGTGCTGATCGCGGCCGGGGGTGACGTCACCGAGGAGCAGGTGGCGGCTGTGGTCGGCTCGTCGAAGGATGCCGCGGCGGGGGTGGTGGCTGCTCGGAAGTTCCTCGGGTAGGGGGCGTTGGGTGGCTCGGCGGGGTGGGCCTTGGTGGCGCCTGCTGGCCGGGTGGGCTCGCGGTGGCCTGGGCGTGGCTGGGTTCGCGGGGCTGGGTACTCGGGGGCTGGAGCGTGGCCGGGTTCGTGGCGAGCTGGAGTGCGGCTGGGTGCTCGGGGCCGGGGCGTGGTCGGGTTCGCCG
>DATMCA010001243.1:0-3004 GCA_035559015.1 Umezawaea sp.
CGATCGAGTCGGGGCCGTTGATCGCGGCAATCGAAACGTTGTTACCGATGACCGTGAGAACTTCGTCCTCGGTGGCCTGGAGCGCGACCATCGCACCGCCGGTCGGCAGCGCCTGCATCAACCGGCCACGGGCCTCGACCAGCGTCGCGGCGTCCTCCAGGGACAGGACACCGGCCACGTGGGCGGCGGCCAGCTCGCCGATCGAGTGCCCGGCCAGGAACTCCGGCTTCACCCCCCACGACGAGACCAGCCGGAACAGCGCCACCTCGACGGCGAACAGCGCGGGCTGGGTCATCCCGGTCTGGTCCAGCGCGTCGGCGTCGTCGCCGAACACCACGTCGCGGACGGGGGCCTCGAACTCCGCGCACACCGCGTCGAACGCCTTGGCGTACACCGGGAACGCCTCGTACAGCTCACGGCCCATGCCGAGCCGCTGCGAACCCTGGCCGGTGAACAGCACGGCCAGACCGCCGTCGGTGACGGTCCCGCGCTGGAGGTTCGCCGCCGCGCCGCCGTCGACCAGCGCGTCCAGGCCGGACGTCAGGGCGGCTTCGTCGGCTCCGACCACGACCGCGCGGTGGGCGAGCGCGGTGCGGGTCGTCGCCAGGGAGAAGGCCACGTCGTCCAGGTGGAGGTCGGTCCCGGAAAGGCGGTCCCGCAGGCGGCGGGCCTGTTCGACCAGCCCGTCCTCGGTGCGCGCGGCCAGCAGCCACGGCAGCACCTCGCGGCCCTGGCGCACGACCTCGACCGGCTCCTCGGCGGGCGCCTGCTCCAGCACGACGTGGGCGTTCGTGCCGCTCACGCCGAACGAGGAGACGCCCGCGCGGCGGGGGTTGCCGGTCTCGGGCCACGGGCGGGCCTCGGTGAGGATCTCCAGCGCACCGGCTTCCCAGTCGACCTGGTGCGACGGCTCGTCGGCGTGCAGCGTCTTGGGGGCCAGACCGTGGCGGATGGCCATGACCATCTTGATGACGCCCGCGACGCCCGCCGCGGACTGGGTGTGGCCGATGTTGGACTTGAGCGAACCCAGCAGCACCGGGCGCTCGCGGTCCTGGCCGTAGGTGGACAGGATCGCCTGCGCCTCGATCGGGTCGCCGAGCCGCGTGCCGGTGCCGTGCGCCTCGACCACGTCGATGTCGGCGGGGGTCAGGCCGGCGTTGGCCAGGGCCTGGAGGATCACCCTCTGCTGCGACGGGCCGTTGGGGGCGGTGAGTCCGTTGGACGCGCCGTCCTGGTTGACCGAGCTGCCGCGCACGACGGCGAGGACCTCGTGGCCGTTGCGCCGGGCGTCGGAGAGCTTCTCGACGAGCAGCAGGCCGACGCCCTCGGACCAGCCGGTGCCGTCGGCGTCATCGGAGAACGCGCGGCAGCGGCCGTCCGGGGAGAGGCCACCCTGCTTGCCGAACTCGGCGAAGACGGCCGGGGTGCTCATCACCATGACACCGCCGGCGAGCGCGATGGAGCACTCGCCGTTGCGCAGCGCGGTGGCGGCGAGGTGCAGCGCGGTGAGGGAGGACGAGCAGGCGGTGTCGACCGTGACCGCGGGGCCCTCAAGGCCGAACGTGTACGAGAGGCGACCGCTCAGGACGCTGGGGGCCGCGCCCGTGAGCAGGTGGCCGGCGACCTCGTCGGGGACCTCGGTCAGGCCGATGCCGTAGCCCATGGCGCTGCCACCGATGAACACACCGGTCTGGCTGCCGCGCAGGGACCTGGGGTCGATTCCGGCGCGTTCGAACACTTCCCACGTCGTTTCCAGCAGCAGCCGCTGCTGGGGGTCCATGGCCAGTGCTTCACGCGGGGAAATTCCGAAGAACGCGGGCTCGAAATCGGCGGCGTCATAGAGGAACCCGCCACCCTCGACCGCGAAAACACCGTTTTCGGTGCCCCAGCCGCGGTCCGTGGGAAGCGGGGAAATGGCGTCCCCGCCGGACTCGACCAGCCGCCACAGGTCCTCGGGCGAGCGGACGCCACCGGGGTAACGGCAGCTCATCGCCACGATCGCGATCGGCTCCTGGTCGCCTTCCTCCAACTCCTGAAGACGCTGCCGGGTGGTCTGGAGATCCGCCGTCACCAGTTTGAGATACTCCCGGAGCGTGTCTTCATTCGCCATTTAAGAGCACCTCTTCGCTACGGACGACAGGGTTTCTCCGGCGCAGGAGAATGAGATCGTCGTGAATTCAGAAGCGCTTGGCACACTTCAGCTCACGAAACGATTCTGTCCGTGGCCCCAACACCCCTCAACCCCTAGCGGGCCCCTACGGGCCCCTGAGGAAATGGCCCGAAAACCGGGTTCGCCCCAGCACCGCTACCCCCTCCGACCTGGTCGGAGGGGGTAGCGAGGGGCAGAGCAGGGGTGGGTGGTTACTTCCCCAGCTGCTTGTTGATGAGCGCGAACAGCTCGTCGTCGGACGCGTCGTCCAGGCCGGTGGACGCCTCGGCCGCCTCCTTCTGAGCGGTCTTGCCCGAGTTCCACTGGGACATGAGCGACTGGAGCTTGATGGTGATCTTGGTCCGGGTGAGCGTGTCCGGGGTCGCGGCGGCGAGCACGGCCTCCAACTTGTCGAGTTCGTCGAGGACCGGCACCGTGGCGCCGCCGACGACGAGCTGGGAGTGCAGGAACCTGGCGAGCGGCTCGGCACTGGGGTGGTCGAACACCAGGGTCGCCGGGAGCTTGAGCCCGGTGGCGCTGGTCAGGGTGTTGCGCAGCTCCACGGCCGTGAGCGAGTCGAAGCCGAGGTCCTGGAACGCCTTGTCCTTGGCGACCGCGTCCGCCGAGCCGTGGCCCAGGACGGTCGCGACCTGGCCGCGGACCAGGTCGACCAGCAGCGCGTGCTGCTCGACCTCGGACAGCGCGGCGAGCTTCCCGACCAGGTCGGACTCCTCGCCGGCCGCGGGGGTGGTCTCCTCCAGCGCGGCGCGCACCTCGGGCAGGTCGCCCAGCAGCGGGCTCGGCCGCACGCCGGTGAACCCGGGCGCGAACCGCTCCCACACCACGTCGGCGACG
>DATMCA010001244.1:0-10267 GCA_035559015.1 Umezawaea sp.
CTGCTGCGCCGCCTTCTGGCCAAGCCCGAACCACTCGCGCGCCGTCTCCATGTCCTTGTCGCCGCGGCCGGAGAGGTTGACCAGGACGGTCGAGCCGAGCGGGATCTCGCGACCCGCTTCGCGGAACAGGTACGCGAACGCGTGGGCGGACTCCAGCGCGGGGATGAGGCCTTCGAGCCTGCTCAGCTCGCGGACCGCGACGATGACCTCGTCGTCGGTGACGGACGGGTAGGTCGCGCGGCCGAGTTCGGCGAGGTGCGAGTGCTCCGGACCGATGCCGGGGTAGTCCAGCCCCGCGGAGATCGAGTACGCCTCCAGGACCTGGCCGGGGCCGTCCTGGAGCAGCATGCTCTTGGCGCCGTGCACGACACCGACGCGGCCCGCGCCGATGGCCGCGCCGCCCGCCGCCTCCACGCCGATGAGCGCGGCGTCGGTGTCGGCGAACCCGGCGAAGATCCCGGCCGCGTTGGAACCACCGCCGACGCAGGCGACCACGTGCGTCGGGTCGGCGCCGTCGAGCAGTTCGCGGCACTGCGCCAGGGACTCGTCGCCGATCACCCGCTGGAGTTCGCGCACCATCCACGGGTACGGGTGCGGCCCGAGCACGGAGCCCATGCAGTAGTAGGTCGTGTCGACCGAGGCGACCCAGTCGCGCAGGGCGTCGTTCACGGCGTCCTTGAGCGTCCGGCTGCCCGACGAGACCGGCCGGACCTCCGCGCCGAGCAGCTCCATCCGGAACACGTTGAGCTGCTGGCGCTCGACGTCGACCTCGCCCATGTAGACCACGCACTCCAGGCCGAACAGGGCGCACGCGGTCGCGGTCGCGACGCCGTGCTGGCCCGCCCCGGTCTCGGCGATCACCCTGGTCTTGCCCATGCGCTTGGCGAGCAGCGCCTGCCCCAGCACGTTGTTGATCTTGTGCGAGCCGGTGTGGTTGAGGTCTTCGCGCTTCGCCAGGACCCGGATGCCCAGTTCCTCCGACAGCCTGCGGCACTCGGTCACCGGCGAGGGGCGGCCCACGTAGTGCTTGAGGTAGCCGTCCAACTCGCGCCGGAACTCCGGGTCCGCCCACGCCTCGACGAAAGCGCGCTCCAGTTCCAGGCACGCGGGCACGATCGGTTCGGGCACGAACAAACCGCCGAACCCGCCGAATCGACCGTCCACGGGATCACCCATGAAGGTGCTGGTCAAGGACATGCCACTCCTCCGGAACTGTCGGGATAACGGTGGTTGACAATGGTGGATTCACCCGGGACGACACCATGTTCGCCCGACTGACCCACCATTGTCAACCACACAGTTCTAGAGCGGTGAAATGCACCGTGAATGGAATCAGGAAGCGAACGCGGTGATCGCCGGCAGCGCGCGTCCCGACCAGTCGAACAGCGCCTGGTTGTCCCAGCCGTCACCGGAGGAGGGATCGGCCGGGTCCCAGCCGTTGCCGGGCACGGCGGTCCAGGTGGGCTCCCAGTAGACGACACCCAGCCCCCTCGGCACCGCCCGCACGACGCTCAGCACGTCGCGGAAGTTCGCCGACTGCCCCTCGGAGGTGGCCGGGTAGCCGGGGACCAGCAGAGACGGGTCGCTGAAGGCGTTCGGCTCGAAATCGGCGTCGGCCATGGTGAACGGGTACGCGGTCTCCGCCACCAGCACGTCCTTGCCGTAGCGCGCGGTCACGTCGAACAGGGTCTGCTGGAGTTCGCCGAGCGTGCCGTGCCAGTAGCCGTAGTAGGACAGGGCGATGACGTCGAACGGCACGTTCCGGGAGACGGCGTTGTCGAACCACCAGCGCACGTCCGCGCCGCGGGCGCCGTTGGCGACGTGCAGGGCGACCCTGGTCGACGACGACACGGCCTTCACGGCGTTCGCGCCGCTGGTGAGCAGCTTCGCGAGCTGGTCCCAGTGGTCGATCGACCCCTCCGGCCACAGCATCCCCGAGTTGGTCTCGTTGCCGACCTGCACCACGTCCGCGGTGGTCCCCTGCGCCTTCAACGCGTTCAGCACGTCGTAGGTGTGGTCGTAGACCGCTTTGGTCAGCCGGGCGAAGTCGTAGGACGCCCACGCGGCGGGCTTGTACTGCTTGCCGGGGTCGGCCCAGGTGTCGGAGTAGTGGAAGTCGACCAGCAGCTTGAGGCCGAGCGCCTTGACCCGCCTGGCCATCACGAGCACGTCGTCCTTGTCGTTGTAGCCGTCGGCCGGGTTCACCCACACCTTGAGGCGGGCGTAGTTGGCGCCGTTGGCCTTCAGGATCGCCAGCGCGTCCTGGGCCGTGCCCGACGCCGTGCGGTAGACGGCGCCGTGGTCCTCGCCCTTCTTCAGGCTCGACACGTCACCGCCGCGGATCGCGAGCGACGTGCGCTCGGTGGTGAACCGGACGTCGTCGAAGTTGGCCCACGTCCCGGCCTTCCCCTTGGACACCAGCGCGATCGTGCACCGGCCGGTGGTGACCTGGGCGGACACCACCAGTTCGATCCACAGGGCGCCCGCGCTGATCGGCAGGGACGCGCGCTGCTCGGCGCCGCCGCAGTCCCGCAGCGCGATGTGGGACGTGCCGCCGGAGCGCACCCACACCCGCAGCGTGTGCCACCCGTTCGACACCCCCGTCAGGGTTTGCCGGGTCTCGACCTCGTAGGCCGACGCCGAGTAGTGGGACAGCCGGTAGGAGCCGGAACGGCCGCCGGCCTCGGTGAACGACGCGCTCGTGGTGCCGCCGGTCGTCCAGCCGGTGGGGTTCGCCGTGCCGCCGTCGGCCTCGAACCCGCCGTTGGTCGGGGTTGCCGCGGCGTTCGCGGCGGGCGACAAGCCCATCGCCAACGCCACCGCGGCGACCACGGCGAGAAGTCGTCGTGGAAGGGTCATCTCTCGTCCTCCTCGTTGAGAACGTGCAGGGTCAGGTCACGCGCACCACGGCCACACCGCCGGGCGCGACGAGCAGGTCCGGGTCGCAGGGCCGCCCGGAGAGCAGTTCCGTGCCGCGGGCGTCGACGCGCACCGCGTGGTCGTTGTGGTTGACGACGAACAGGTACTCGGCGTCGGCGGTGGCCCGCCGCACGACCTCGACGTCGGCGGGCAGGTCAACCCGCGCGTCGACGCCCGCGTCCATGCAGGCGTCGTGCAGGACCAGGCCGAGCGCGGGGCCGTCCATCCGGGTCGAGACGTACCAGGCGGTGCCCGCGCCGAACCGGTGGCGGGTGACGGCGGGACCGCCCGCGCTCGGACCGTCGACGTACCGCACGACGGCGTCCGCGCCGGTGAGCAGCACGTCCTCCGCCCACGTGTCGGCGTGCGCGCCGCCGTCCAGCAGCACCCGCTCCCCCGCCCGCAGCGGCAGCCACTCCTCGACCTCCACCCCGAGCACCTCGCGCAGCGCGCCGGGGAACGCTCCGGGGTGGACGGTGTCGTTGGCGTCGACGATGCCGGAGAAGTACGACACGACAAGGGTTCCGCCGTCGCGCACGTACTCGGTCAGCACCGCCGCGGCGGCCGGGGTCGTCAGGTACAGCGAGGGCACGACGACGAGCGGGTAGCCGCTCAGGTCCGTGCCGGGCGCGACGAAGTCGACGGTGAGGTGGGCGTCCCACAGCAGCTCGTAGAACGCGCCGACGCGGTCGCGGTAGTCCAGTTCGGACGACGGCCGCCAGTCGAGTTCCAGCGCCCACCACGACTCCCAGTCCCACAGCACCGCCACGTCGGGCACCACCACGCTGCCGCGCAGCTCGTGGAGCGCGCCCAGGTGACCGCCGAGGCGCACGACGTCGTGCCACACCCGGCTGCGCGTCCCCGAGTGCGGCAGCATGGCCGAGTGGAACTTCTCCGCGCCGAAGCGGGAGGCCCGCCACTGGAAGAACATCACCGCGTCGGCTCCCCTGGCGACGTGGGTGACGCTGTTGCGCACCATCTCCCCCGGCCGCTTGGCGACGTTGCGGGGTTGCCAGTTCACCGCGCTGGTGGAGTGCTCCATCAGCATCCACGGCCGTCCGCCCGCCACCGAGCGGGTGAGGTCCGCCGACATCGCCAGGTCGACGTGGTTCCGGTCGGCCTCGGCGGTCAGGTAGTGGTCGTTGGCCACCACGTCGACCTCGGGGGCCCAGCGCCAGTAGTCGATGGACTTGCAGTTGGTGGTCATGAAGTTGGTGGTGACCGGCACGCCGGGTGACAGCTCGCGCAGCGCGTCGCGCTCGGCGCGGAAGCAGTCCAGCAGCTCGTCGGAGCAGAAGCGCAGGAAGTCCAGCCGCTGCGCGGGGTTCACCGTCGTGCCGCTGGTGCGCGGCGGCTCGACCTCCTCCCACTCGCCGTAGCGCTGGCCCCAGAAGGTGGTGCCCCACGCGGAGTTCAGCGTCGCGAGGTCGCCGTGCCGGGCCAGGAGCCAGCGGCGGAACGCGGCGGCGGACTCCGGGCAGTAGCACGAGCCGACGGGCGCGCCGTACTCGTTGTGCACGTGCCACATCGCCAGCGCGGGGTGGCCGGCGTACCGCTCGGCCAGTGCCCTGGTGATGGCCAGCGCCGCTTCGCGGTAGGCGGGGGCGCTCGGGCAGAACGTGGCCCGCGAGCCGAGTTCGAGCACCACGCCGTTGCGGTCGACGGGTCGGATGTCGGGGTGCGCGCGGTACAGCCACGCGGGTGGCGCGACCGTCGGCGTCGCCAGGTTCGCCCCGATCCCCGCGCCGTGCAGCAGGTCGAGCAGGCGGTCGAGCCAGCCGAAGTCGTGCGCGCCGGGCCGGGGTTCGAGCAGCGCCCACGAGTGGATGCCGACGCTGACCAGGTTGACCCCGGCCCGGCGCATCAGCTCGACGTCCTCCAGCCACACGTGCTCGGGCCACTGCTCGGGGTTGTAGTCGCCGCCGAACACCATCCCGTCGATCCCGACCGGCGTCGGCGGTCCGTCCGCTCGGACGGTCTGCCCGCGCACCACACTGACCATTGAATCTCCCTGAATTGGGAACGTTCACAGTCGGTTTGCCAGGTTACTTTGCAGCTACAGACAGGTGTCAAGCGGTTGACAGGAGGCACTTCAGGCGAACTACTGTGCACGTTCACAGCGCTCGTCCTCGCCGGTGCAGTCGCTGGCGACGCTGACCCGACCGGAGATCCCCATGCGATTCGACATCGCCAGGAAGGCCGTGGCGGCAGGCCTCGGCCTCGCCCTGCTGGCAGGCTGCGGGAGCAGCGGAGGCCAGGACCCCGAAGGTCCGACCGAGCTGAGCTTCTGGGCGTGGGCGCCCAACATCGAGAAGGTCGTCGACCGGTGGAACGCCTCCCACCCCGACCGCAAGGTGGTGATGAGCAAGCAGGCCCAAGGCGACGACCTCGTCACCAAGCTGCTGACCAGCGCCAAGGCGGGCAGCGGGCCGGACCTGGCGCAGGTCGAGTTCCAGGCGCTGCCCACGCTGGTGAGCAACGACGTCCTGGCCGACATCTCCGCCCACGCGTCCGGCGCCAAGGACCAGTTCCCCGAGGGCGTGTGGCAGCAGGTCACGCTGGGCGGCGACGGCGTGTACGCGATCCCGCAGGACTCCGGGCCGATGATGTTCTACTACCGCGCCGACCTGTTCGAGCAGTACGGCCTGACCGTCCCGAAGACGTGGGACGAGTACGCGCGGACAGCCAGGACCCTGCGCTCCAAGGCCCCGGACAAGTTCCTCGGCACGTTCTCCTCCAACGACCCCGGCTGGTTCGCGGGCCTCGCGCAGCAGGCGGGCGGCTCGTGGTGGAGCATCTCCGGCGACACCTGGAAGGTCTCGATCGACGACGCCGCGACGAAGAAGGTGGCCGCGTACTGGAGCGGCCTGATCGCCGAGGGCGCGGTCGACAAGACGCCGATGTACACGCCGGAGTGGAACAAGGCCCTCAACGACGGCACCCAGATCGGCTGGGTCAGCGCCGTGTGGGCTCCCGGTGTGCTGGCGGGCAACGCGCAGAGCACCATCGGCAAGTGGGCCATGGCTCCCCTGCCGCAGTGGGACGCCGCGTCGCCGCGAACGGGCAACTGGGGCGGGTCGACCACGGCGGTCATGGCGGGGTCGAAGAAGCAGAAGGCCGCCGCGGAGTTCGCGATCTGGCTCAACACCGACCCGGAGGCCGTCGCCGCGCTGGTGACCGACAGCGGCATCTACCCCGCCGCGACCGAGGCGCAGACCGGGTCCGCGCTCCAGAAGCCGCCCGCGTTCTTCCCCGCCCAGACCGACTTCTACGCCACCGCGCAGAAGGTCGCCTCCACGGCGGCGGGCTTCACCTGGGGCCCGAACGTCAACGTCGCCTACACCGCGTACAAGAACGCCTTCGGCGCCGCGATCACCAGCGGGACCGACCTGGCGCCCGCGCTCACCGCGATGCAGCGGGCGACGATCGACGACATGCGGGCCAGCGGGTTCAAGGTCGGCTGACCGGTGCCCTCGACCACGTCCCGACCACGGCGGGCGGGAGCGGCGACGCCCTACCTGTTCGTCGCCCCCGCGGTGGTCCTCTTCCTGCTGGTGCTCGCGATCCCCATCGCGTACACGGTGTACCTGAGCCTGTTCCGGATCGAGGTGAGCGGGCTCGGGCTCGGCAGGGGCAGCCGCAAGGAGGTCTTCGCCGGTATCGACAACTACGTCCGCACGCTCACCGACTCCGAGATGGGGGCGGGGGCGCTGCGCGTGCTCGGGTACGGCGCCCTGCTCGTGCCGACGATGCTGGTGCTGGCACTGGTGTTCGCGCTGCTGCTGGACGAGGACCGGGCACGGGCGCGCGGGTTCTCGCGGATCGCGATCTTCCTGCCGTACGCGGTCCCCGGCGTGATCGCGACGCTGCTGTGGGGGTTCCTCTACCTGCCGTCCACCAGCCCGTTCGTGCAACTGCTGAACGAGCTGTCGCTGCCGGAGGTCGACCTGCTGTCGCCGACGGGGATCTACTTCGCCCTGGCCAACATCGCCGTGTGGGGAGGCGTGGGCTACAACATGATCGTCCTCTACACGGCGCTGCGGTCCATCCCCCGCGACCTCTACGAGGCCGCCCGGATCGACGGCTGCACGTCGTGGCAGATCGCGGTGCGGATCAAGATCCCGCTCGTGGTCCCGGCGCTGGTCCTGACGACGCTGTTCTCCGTCGTCGCGACGCTCCAGGTCTTCGCCGAGCCGACCACGCTGGCGCCGTTGACGAACTCGCTCTCGCGCACGTGGAGCCCGCTGATGAAGGTCTACCAGGACGCGTTCGCCCGAGGGGACGTCCACTCCGCCGCGGCGGCCTCCGTGGTGATCGCCGCGGTGATGTTCGTGCTGTCGTTCGGCCTGCTGCGGGTCACCCGGTCGCGGGCGTTCGGCGGTGAGCGGTGAGGCGGGCCCTCGGCACGCTGCCCACGGTGGTCCTGCTGATCGGGGCCGCCTACTGCCTGCTGCCGGTCGCGTGGGTCGTGGTCGCGGCGACCAAGAGCAGCGGCGAACTGTTCGCCACGTCCACCTTCTCGCCCGGCACGTCGGTCCTCGCGAACCTGGGCGACCTGTCGTCCTACCGGGACGGCGTGTTCTGGCGGTGGATGGCCAACTCCGCGCTCTACGCGGGCCTCGGCGCGCTGCTGTCGGCCGCCCTGTCCGGGCTGACCGGGTACGCGCTGGCGAAGTTCGCCTTCCGCGGCCGCGCCCTGGTCTTCAACGCGCTGATCGCCGGGGTGCTGGTCCCGTCGGTCGTGCTGGCCATCCCCCAGTACCTGCTGATCTCCGAGGTGGGACTGGCCGACACGTACCTGTCGGTGCTGGTGCCGAGCGTGCTCAGCCCGTACGGGATCTACCTCGCCCGGATCTACGCGGCCGCCGCCGTGCCGGAGGACGTGGTGGAGGCGGCCCGCACCGACGGCGCGGGTGAGGGCCGGATCCTGTGGTCGATCGCGGTGCCGATGATGGCGCCCGGACTGGTCACCGTGTTCCTGTTCCAGTTCGTCGCGATCTGGAACAACTTCCTGCTGCCGTTCATCATGCTCGGCGACGACGAGAAGTTCCCGGTGACGCTCGGGCTCTACACGTTGCTCAACCAGGGCAACACCACCCCCGCGCTCTACACGCTCGCGATCGTCGGTTCACTCGTGTCGGTGCTGCCTCTGATCGCCCTGTTCCTCACGCTCCAGCGATACTGGCGGGTGGACCTGCTCTCCGGAGCGGTGAAGGCGTGAAGGGAAGTGGTCCGATGACAGGTAGGCAGGGCAGGGCGCGGCCCACGATCCACGACGTGGCCGCGGAGGCGGGTGTGTCCAGGGGAACGGTGTCGCGCGCGCTCAACGGCGGGCTGAACGTCAGCCCGGCCGCGCTGGAGGCGGTGCTCGCGGCCGTGCGCAAGACCGGGTACGTGGCGAACTCGGCCGCCCGCAGCCTCGTGACGCAGCGGGCGCACTCGATCGCGTTCGTGCTGACCGAGCCGCAGAGCAGGCTGTTCGAGGACCCGAACTTCAGCATCCTGCTCCAGGCGTGCACCCAGGAGTTGGCCGAGCACGACCTGCCGCTGCTGCTGATGACGGCGAGCAGCGACGTCGAGCGCAAGCGCACCAGCCGGTTCCTCGCGGCGGGCCACGTCGACGGCGTGCTGCTCGTGTCGTCGCACACCGGCAACCCGCTGGTCGACGAGCTGCTCCAGTTCGACATCCCGGTCGTGACCTGCGGAAAGCCGCTGGGTCACGAGGGCAGGGTGGCGTACGCCGCCGCGGACGACCGGGCGGGCGCCCGGTCGATGGTGCGGCACCTGCGGGAGCGGGGCCGGACCAGGATCGCGACGATCACCGGCCCGCTGGACACCCCCGGCGGGGTCGAGCGGCTGGCGGGCTACCGGGACGTCCTCGGCGCGGACGCCGTGCCCTCGTTGATCGCCCAGGGCGACTACACGAGGGCGGGCGGCGAGACGGCCATGGCCGAGTTGCTGGCCGGGGCGCCGGACCTGGACGCCGTGTTCGTCGCGTCCGACCTCATGGCGGCGGGCGCGCTCACCGCGTTGCAGGACGCGGGCCTGCGGGTGCCGCAGGACGTCGCCGTCGGCGGCTTCGACGACTCCGGGATCGCCTCGACCACCCGACCCGCGCTCACGACCGTGCGGCAGCCGTTCGAGCGGATCACCCGCGAGATGGTCCGCCTGCTGCTGGACCTGGTCGCCGGCCAACCCCCCGCCGCCGCCCTGCTGCCGACCGAGCTGGTGGTCCGTGACTCGACCTGAGAACACCCTGACCGAGCTGGCGATGCTGCGCTTCAACGATCCGGGTGCCGTCACCGACACCGGCGCCGAGGCCAGGGCGTTGATCGCCGCCGGCGCACCGGTCGACGGCCTCCCGGGCGACCGGGAGACACCGCTGATCACCGCCGCGAGCTACGGCGACGCCGACGTGGCCGCGGCGCTGATCGAGGCGGGCGCCGACCTGGAGGCCCTGGCCGCCCCGAACGCGGGTGGGGTCCCCGGCGGCACCGCGTTGCTGCACGCGGCCGTGTTCGGCATGACCGAGGTGCTCGACCTGCTGGTCCGGGCAGGCGCGCGCGTCCGCGGCATCGAGGAGGCCGCGGCGGCGGGCGACGTCACCGGGTGGCTCACGCCGCAAACACCGTTTCAGGCCCGCGTTCGCGCGCTGGTGATGGCCGCGGACCACCAGCGGCTGGAGGTCATCGACGAGTTGGTGGCCGCCGGGACCCCTGTCGACGCCGTGGACGAGGTCTGGGGTCGCCGGGCGATGCGCGTCGCGACGGACAACGGCAGGGCCGCGAGTGTCCGACGCCTGCTCGACCACGGGGCCGACCCGATCCCCTGAGGCAGGGTGTTCCGGTCCCCCGGCTCCGGCCGAAGGTCCCCACCCCCGAGTGCCCCGTGCTCTGTGGCGGTGGAGCCGGACCGAGCACCCTCGGAGGTGGACGGATCGGGGGAGGCAGCCATGTCCAGGACATCGAGCCGACCGGCACGGGAGAAGGTGTCACCCGCGGGGTACCTCGTCGCCGGGGTGGTCGACGTCGTCCTGCTGGTGCTGATCCACGTCGCACCGGGGTGGCACGCCGTCCCGTTCCTGACCGAGCGGGCCGGGGACGTGGTGCCGGTCGTGACCGCCGGGCTGGTGCTGGGACTGGTCGTCAACCTCGTCTACCTGGCTCGGCCGCGACCCCTGGTCTTCCGGCTCGGCGACGTGGCGACCACGGCGGTCGCCCTGCTGGTGGTCGAACGGCTGCGGCTGGTGTTCCCGTTCGACTTCGGCCGTTCGGCGATCGACTGGACGTCCATCGTCGAGGTGGCGCTGCCCGTGCTGAGCGTCCTCGTCCTGATCGCCCTCCTGGTC